>JAUXEH010000269.1 GCA_030620655.1 Candidatus Aminicenantota bacterium
ACACAGACGAGAAACCGTAGCCTATCTGCCAGCCGCATTCCGGCTTTCAGCTGCGTCGCCGGGCGGTGTTTCCCCTGCTCATCCTGTCTCTTCAGGCAGAAAAAAATATTCTTTGGCAACGGGCAGCACATATGATAATAATAGTGGAGTCTCATTGCTGACTGCGCCAAGATTGGACAGGATGTAGGGAACATGGAGCTTGATCTTCTTCTCTTGAAAAAGACCCCTCCTCACAGCCAGGAAACGGAGAAGACCGTCCTGGGGGGCATCCTGGTCAATAACAAGAGCCTCAATGTGGTGCTCTCCCTTCTTTCTCCCGAGGAGTTCTACAAGGACGCCAACCGCCAGATTCTGGAGCGGATGTCCGCTCTGGTGGACAAGGGCCTTCCCATCGACCTCCTGACCCTCACCGACGAGCTGCAGAAGACGGGCATCCTGGACGAGGTGGGCGGCGCAGCCTATCTGTCCTCCCTGATGGATGGAGTCCCGAAGAGCCTGAACATCGAGTACCATGCCCGCATCCTCAAAGAGAAGGCGCTGCTGCGGCGCCTGATCACCTCCTCGGCCAAGATCATCTCCTCCAGCTATGAGCAGAAAGAAGACGCCGACCTCCTGCTGGAGGAGGCCCAGGCCGCCATCATCGACGTCGCAGAGCAGCGGGTCAAACCCGGGTTCATCCCGGTCCACGCGCTCACGGATCCCGCGCTCGCGAACATCGACGCCCTGCGGCACCGCCAGGAAGCCGTCACCGGCGTTCCTTCCGGATTCCGGGACCTGGATGCCCTGACCGCCGGCTTTCATGGCTCCGAGTTCATCGTGGTCGCGGCCCGCCCCTCGATGGGGAAGACGGCCCTCTGCCTCAACATCTCCCAGTACATCGGCACGCACACAGACCACTGTGTGGGTTTTTTCTCGATGGAGATGTCCAAGGAGCAGCTGATCATGCGGCTGCTCAGTTCCGAGGCGCAGGTGGACCTCCAGAAGATGAGGACCGGCTTCCTGGGCGAGGGGGATTTCAAGCGCATCCAGAAAGGGGCCGAGGCTGTGTCCAAGGCCAAGATCTACGTGGATGAGACGGCGGCCCTGTCCGTGGTCGAGATGAAGGCCAAGACGCGTCGGCTGAAGATGGAGGCGAACCTGGACATCGTTTTCATCGATTACATGCAGCTTATGCGGGCCGGGGGCCGGTATGAAAACCGGGTCCAGGAGATCTCCTACATCTCCCGTTCCCTCAAGGAGCTGGCCAAGGAGCTCCAGATCCCGGTTGTCGGCATTTCCCAGCTCAGCCGGGCGCCGGAAAAGGGGCGCGCCCGCCCCATCCCTCAGCTCTCGGACCTGAGAGAATCCGGCGCCATCGAACAGGATGCAGATGTGGTCATCTTTATCTACCGCGAGGAATTCTATAAACCGGATGATGAAACCGTCAAAGGAATCGCTGATGTTAGGATCGCCAAGCAGAGAAACGGGCCCACCGGCAAGATCTCGCTGGCATTTTTGAATAAATTCGCCCGGTTCAACGATCGCGAGTTCTACTCCCTCGAAGAATGAACGATGGCGTCAGAGTCAAGACTCTCCCCTTTATCTGATATTTTCTCTCAGGTCGGCCAGGTCGGGCTGTTGTTCGCCCGGGCCGTCGTCGGCCTGTTTCGCAAGCCCTTCGAGAAGGAAAATTTCCTCCAGCAGCTCGAGGAAATCGGGGTCAGGTCGCTGCCGGTGGTCTCCGTGACGGCGGCGTTCGGCGGCCTGGTTTTCGCCCTCCAGACATACACCGGGTTCCATCGCTTCATCGGGGCCGGGTCCGAAGCCTACGGCGGTCCGGTCATAAGCCTGGGGCTGGCCAAGGAGCTAATCCCTATCCTGGTGGGTCTGATGGTCACGGGGCGGGTGGGATCCGCCATGGCCGCCGAGATCGGGACCATGAAGATCACCGAACAGATCGACGCCTTGTACAGCCTGGGGGCGGACCCGGTGCGCTACCTGGTCACACCCCGGGTTCTGGCGAGCTTTCTCATGGTTCCGGTGCTGGTCCTGTATGGAGACATCATCGGGATCGCCTGCGCCTATATTTACCACATCATGATGGGGGTCAACCGGCACATCTACCTCAAGAATACCCTGCTGTACCTGGATTTCTGGGATGTGCTCACCGGGTTGATCAAGGCGTCCGTTTTCGGTGTGGTGATCGCCGTCATCGGCTGCTGGCAGGGACTGGAGGCGCGGGGCGGCGCCGAAGGTGTGGGGCGGGCCACCACGCGCACGGTCGTGATCGCGAGCATCGGGATCCTGATCCTGAACTTCTTTCTCAGCAGAGCCCTGCCCGTGGATTTGGGGATATGATCGAGATCCAGGCCCTCTACAAGTCCTTCGGCACCAAAAAAGTGCTCCAGGGGTTAGACCTGAGCATCCGGACGGGTGAAACCATGGTGGTCATCGGTCAGAGCGGCTCCGGCAAGAGCGTCCTGATCAAGCACATGATCGGATTGATGCGGCCCGACCGGGGCCGGATCATCGTAGATGGGGTTGACATATGCTGCCTGTCGAGAACCGCCCTGTATGATGTGCGTAGCAAGTTCGGGCTCCTTTTCCAGGCCGCAGCCCTCTTCGACTCGCTCACCGTGGCCGAGAACGTGAGCTTCGGCCTGGAGCGCTATCGCGACCTTCCCCCGGACAGGATTCGTGAGATCGTCCAAGACAGCCTGGCCAAGGTGGGGCTGCGCGACGTGGAAGGCCTCATGCCTTACGAGCTGAGCGGCGGCATGAAGAAACGGGTAGGCCTGGCCAGGGCCATCGCCTACGGGCCGGAGATCATGCTGTACGACGAGCCCTCCACGGGGATCGACCCCATCCGCGCCGATGCCATCAACGACCTGATCCTCCGCACGCAGAGGGAGATGAACGTCACCTCGGTGGTGATCACGCACGACATGACCAGCGCGTACAAAGTTGCAGACCGGATAGGCATGCTCTATAATGGGAAGATCGTGCAGATGGGCACCCCCGACGAGATCCGGAACAGCGCCAATCCGGTCGTCCAGCAGTTCATCCACGGGAGCGCCGAGGGGCCGATCAAGGAATACTGACAGGAAAAGGTGACCATTCGATAGAATGGATGGTAGGAAGATACGATGAAGCGTGAGATCAAGATAGGGATATTTCTGACTATAGCGCTCGGCATAATCGCCGCCTTTGTCTTTGTCGTGGGCGACCTGGGCACACTCTTTGCCAGGCCCGGCTATGAGATCTTGATCTATTTCGACGCTGCCACCGGGCTCGAGAAGCGGACCGGCGTGCGCCTGGCCGGAGTGAAGATCGGCTATGTCAAGGACATCCGGCTGAAGGACAACCAGGCGGAAGTGGTCCTGAGCATAGATCCCGAGGTAGAGTTCCGGACGGACAGCCAGGCCACCCTGGCTGCGCTGGGGCTGCTGGGGGAAAAGTACATCGAGATCGTTCCCGGGACGAACGGCCCTATCTGTCTTCCCGGAGGCAGCATCGAGGTCGTCCCGGCCATGGGGCTGGAACAGCTGGGAGCTGAGCTGGCGTCCGTGAGCGGCGAGATCCAGGAGACGAGCCGGGTGCTGCGGGAGCTGCTGGGGAGTGCGGACGCCCGGTCGAACCTCACGCTCATCTTGGAAAACATGGCGGCCTTCGCGACCGACCTCAGGGAATTTTCTCGGGTGAACTCATCCGCCGTCAACGAGGGCATCCAGAAGGGCTCCCGCGCCGTCGACAATTTCGATGCCCGGGTGGCGGCCCTCTCCGCCAGCCTGGAAGAGCTTGTCGTGCTGCTGCGCGACGTGGTGGCGGAAAACCGCGACAGCGTGAAGCAAAACCTGGAAAGCATCCGGGTCCTGCTGGACAAAGCGGATCAATCCTTGACCACGCTGGATGAGACCCTCAACAAGATCAACCAGGGAGAAGGGACCCTGGGCCGGCTTATCCAGGAAGAGGGGCTGTATGAAGACGCCCAGAAGGCCGTGGACGATGTCCAGAGGGCCGTTCAGCCGGTTTCGAGCTTCCGGGCCGGAGGCGCGCTGCATTTCAACTACTATACAGATCCGGAAGAGATCAAGAGCTACCTGACCCTGACCTTCTGGCCGGCGGCCGATAAATTCCTTCTGGGCCAGGTGATTCAGGATCCCTTTCTGGATACATTCACCTATTCCCTGCAGGGAGGCATGCGCTGGGGCAGCATCCAGGCCCGGGCCGGCGTCATGGAATCGAAGATCGGCGGGGCCATGGATTTATTTGCGTTTCGGGACCGGGTGCGGATCAGTGTCGAGCTTTTTGACATCAACCGGGATGTGTTCCCGCATTTCCGCATTCAGGGCAGCTATTCCCCGGTTCGGTATGTGTCCCTCCTGTTCGGCCTGGACGATTTCGGGCTCAAGGAGAAACGGGAGCTCTTTTTCGGGCTGGGGCTTATCATATGACGAAAACGGCATCCACCTTTGTCTGCCAGAGCTGCGGGTTCCAGTCCCCCAAGTGGATGGGCCGCTGCCCGAGCTGCGGGGAATGGAACTCCCTGATTGAGGAGGCGGCCGAAGAGACAGCCGCGGAATTCGCCTTCCCCCCATCGGAACCTGTCCTA
>JAUXEH010000279.1 GCA_030620655.1 Candidatus Aminicenantota bacterium
CTCCAACCTGACCCTGTACTTTAGTGTCTGGAACGTGTACAACCGGAAGAACGTGGCCTTCGTCTTCTGGAATACCCTGGAGAACCGGCCGGACACCGAGAACCAGTGGGGACTCCTCCCCATCCTCGGCCTCGAGTTCGAATTCTAGCGCTGGAAGACGACTTTGCCGCCCACGATGGTGATGTCCACCTTGGATTTCATGATCTGGTCGTGCGGGATGGTCATCAGATCCTGGTTGAAGATGACCATGTCGGCCAGGTAGCCTTCCTTGAGTTTGCCCTTGCGGTCCTCCATGAATTCGGCATAGGCGGCACCCAGCGTGTAGAGCTCAATGGCTTCCTCCATGGTGAGTTTCTGGTCCGGGAACCAGCCCTCGCCCTCTTCACCGGCCCGGTCCTTGCGGGTCACGGCCCCGTAGAGCCCTTCCAGCGGATCGATGGGCTCGACCGGCCAATCGGTGCCGAAGGCGATCTTGGCGCCGGCATTCAGGAGGCGACGCCAGGCATAGGCGCCTCGGCAGCGCTCCAGTCCGATGCGTTTCTCAGCGAACCGTTTGTCCGTGATGCAGTGGGTGGGCTGCATGGAGGCGATCACGCCGAGTGCGGCGAAGCGTGGGATGTCCTCGTCGATCAGGATCTGGGCGTGCTCGGAGCGGTGGCGGGCATCGCGCTTGCCGTTCACCTGTTGGGCCTTTTCCACGGCGTTCAACACGAAGTTGTTGCCCTTGGTGCCGATGGCGTGGGTGCCGGTCTGGAAGCCGCGCGCATCGGCGGCCACGATGCGGCCCTCGAATTCCTCGTACGGCATCATGGGCAGGCCGCTCGTGCCGGGATCGTCTTCGAAGGGCTCGAACATGAGGGCCGTGCCCGATCCCAGGGTGCCGTCGATGAAGATCTTGAGATAGCCGAAGCGGATCCATTTGTCGCTCTGGGGGTATTCCTGCCTCAGTTCTTCCAGCCGGGCGAATCCCTCGTCGTTGCGCGGGAGGGACATGTTGATGGTGGCGCGTGTGGTCAGACGGCCTTCGTTTTTGAAGCGCATGAACTGTTCGAACCCGCCGTTGAGCTGCTGGATGCTGGTGACACCCGTCTCACGGGCGGCCTTGAGCGCCAGCTCCAGGGCCCTGTCCGACCTCTCCTCCCTCTCCTCCTCGGTCAGCTTTACGGAAGAGGTGATCTTCAGCAGACGGGAGGCCCCTTCCTTGAAGATGCCGGTGGGCTCTCCGGTCTCGGGATCGCGCATGATGGTGCCGTTGGGCGGATCCGGCGTGTCCTTGGTGACACCGGATTCGCGGATGACATAGCTGTTGACCCAGACCGAGTGGCCGTCGGCGCGCCTCAGGGCAACGGGGTTGTCTGGAGCCACCGCGTCCAGGATCTCCTTGATAGGCCACTTCTTGTCGGGGAAGGTTTCGTGCTCCCAGCCGCGGCCGCTGATCAGCTCACCCGGTTTGGCGTGCTCCACGGCATCGGCCACCATCTGTTTGATGGTGTCCGTGTCGTGCACATAGCGGAAGTCCAGCTGCATCAGGGAACTCCCCCCCCCGGTGAAGTGGATGTGGGCGTCGTTAAGCCCGGGTATCAGGAGCCGTCCTCCTGCGTCGATGACCTCGGTCGTGCCTTCCTCGATGTACTGCTCGATCTTGGCGTTCGAGGTCACGGCCAGGATGACTTCGCCCCGCACGGCGATGGCTTGCCCCCGGGGGTTGTCCTTGTCGATGGTCACGATCTTGGCGTTTTTCACCACCAGATCGGCCGGCGGCCCATCATATCCTGTACTGCAGCCGAAGAGTCCGGCCATAAGGATCAGGGCCACAAAAAACCATGGGATGCGTCTGTGCATTCTCTTCTCCCTCTTATTGATGTTTGTTTGAAGCGGGATTAACCATAATACAGCCGCCTCCCTTTTTCAAGGCCTTCCAGTCCCTCCCCCCTTACTGTTCCCACCCAACCGTCAGTAAAGACGCTTTGGGTATTTTGCGGGTCCACCCCATATAATTTTCACCCACCCTAACCGCTCATTGGCCTCTGGCTGTTCGTTATCCCACCCCCTCATTGTTCCCACCCTCCCATTCAGCATGAGAGTCCTTAGTGCTCTAGTTCGTAATTTCGGTGACGTATTATTTATAAGTAATAGTATTTGTGAAACAGTGTACTTAGCGATCGGGCTTGGTTTCTATCTTACAGGTTGAAGCTTCCCGCTTGTAGCTGATAGATATGCCGGAACGGCTCTTTTCATCGATCGTTGTCTCCAGTTCGGGGACTCCCCGGACATAGTCCAGGAATTCGCGGATTCCCCGCATGTAGAAAAGGTTCCGGACGTTGCGTGCAGTGATGCAGCCGCCCGTTTCCAGCTTGGGGAGAATCGCCTTGGCATAGTTGGTATACCAGTTCTTGTCGGCATCGATGAAGACGAAGTCAAAGGGACCTTCCAGCTGGGGAACCAGCTCGTGCGCATCTGCCAGCCGCGCGTCGATGTAATCGCTCAGCCCGACTTTCTTGAAGTTCTCTAGGGCTTTCTGATGGCGGTACTCGTCGATCTCGATGGTGATCAGGCGCCCGCCGGTCTTACTCAGGGCCCAGGCGATCCAGATGGCCGAATGCCCCGTGGAGGTCCCGATGTCCAACGCCCGGGTGTAATTGTTCTCGACGATGAGGTCGTACAGGACCCTCCCGTCTTCTTCGGCCACGTTTTCATAGCGCCATTGGTACTGGTGGGTTTCCAGGAATGCCTGCACCCTGCTGTCGATGTCCTCGGCCTGGGCGGCTGGGACGGATCCCTGGGGGATGGACGGGAATATAAGAAGCATCGCGGCGACGGCACTCAGGTGCCTAAGGCGTGGTCTCATTTTCTTTGTACCTTCGTTTGAAAATAAAATATGCGGGTATGCCCATCGCCGTGGTCCCCAGCGCGATGGCGGATATCAGGGAACTCTGCATGAAGGCCAGGATCAGGATGGAAAACCCGAAGAGCACGTACACGATCGGGACCAGGGGGTAGCCCGGCATCCGGTAGGAGCCTGTCCCCGAACGTCTGAGCTTGAAAACGCCCAGGACCACCAGGATCGGGAATATCCCGAGGGAAAATCCCATATAGGTCAGGATCTGCTCGAAGGTCCCCATGAGGACCAGCACAGAGGCGATGAAACCCTGAAGCATGATGGATTTGTACGGAACCTGATGAACCGGATGGACCTGTGCGGCAAACTTGAAGAACAGGCCGTCTTTGGCCATGGAAAAATACACGCGCGGTCCCAGGATGATGAAGGCGCTGAGGGAGGAGAACAGGGCGAAAAAGATCATTATGGAGATGACCGTCTCGAAAGAGCGGCCGAACACGTTTCCGGCCGCCAGGCCGCTGATCGAGATCACGCCCTCCATCTCCGGGGGAGGGATGGCATAGATGTAAAACAGGTTGAGGCCCACGTAAAGCAGGATCACGATGCTGGTGCCCAGGAAGAGGGAGCGCGGCAGGTTCCTGACCGGATCCTTGATCTCCGATCCGATGTAGGCGGAGGCATTCCATCCGCTGTACGCGAACATGATCCACATGAGAGAGAGGCCGATGACTTTCCATCCGGAAAAGCTGAGATCGAATCCGCCCGTTGTGAAGTGAGACGTGTCTCCTTTTCCGGAAGCAAGCCCGAACACGATCAGCCCCACGATGAGCGCCACTTTGAGGATGGTCAGGAAGTTCTGGACACGGGCACCGAACACGATCCCGCGCATGTGGATCAGGGTGAAGATCGCGATCACGGCGATGGCGTAGGCCTTTTTCAGCACCATGCTCTCGAGATCGGGGTCCACCAGTCCCAGGCGCAGGAGTCCCGGAAAGGCCCGCGTGAGGTATTCGCTGGACCCCAAGGCCGAAAATGCGATGGGCGCGGAAAACCCCGCGAAAAAGGATAACCAGCCGCTCAGAAAGCCAATGGACGGATGGAAGAGCTTAGACAGGAATGTGTATTCCCCTCCTGCGCGGGGGATGGCCGCCCCCACCTCACCATAACAGAGGGCGCCGCACAGGGCGATGACTCCGGCGATGATCCACAGCACGATCATCAGAAGCGGATTGTGCAGGTCCTGCATCAGCAGCCCTGAGGTCGTGAATATGCCGGCGCCGATCATGTTGGCGATAACGATGTTGGTCACCGGGAAAAGACCCAGCCGCCGCCGCAGTCCGTCCTCCTGGTTGTTCTTGGGCATGTCGTTCAGGTTAATACATGTTGTGAATTGTCCAGGCTATATTATCCTATTACGGATATATACGGAAATTGTTTCTAACGTGAATTATTCAGGTTAAAAATTCACCCCCTGAATCATCCCAAAAGGCGATTTGTTTAAGATCCGGGCCAAGTATACTGATTTTACAATTTAAGGGAGATATCTAATGAGATGCCCGAATTGTGAATTCGATA
>JAUXEH010000265.1 GCA_030620655.1 Candidatus Aminicenantota bacterium
CGAGGAGTTAGAGATCCTGTACACCAAGATCGACCGCACCAAGATCAAGACCCAGGAACTGGAAGGCCAGATCAAGAATCTGGAATAATAAAAGGAAGAAAGGAAAACAAAGGACTAACAAAGGGGACAGGTACATGCAGCGCGCTGAATGTACCTGTCCCCTTTGTTTCCTTTCTTCCTTTTATTATTCCAGATTCTTGATCTGACCTTCCAGTTCCTGGGTTTTGATCTTGGTGCGGTCGATCTTGGTGTACAGGATCTCCAGTTCCTCGTGATTGACACGCTCTGTGTCCACATGCTCGCCCAGGCTGCGGCACAGCGGCGTCTTCTGCTTCTCGATCTCCTCGATGCTTTCCGTGACCTTGTCCCGCTGCTTCTCCCACTCCCGGATGTCCTTCTGGTATTTCCGGCACCGGTCCTTCGTCTGGTCCTTGTTCTTCTTGATCTTGCGCTGGAAATCGTCCGCGGTCTTCTGCTGGGCCGAGATCTCCTTGTCCAGCCCCGCCTTTTTTTCCTTGAGCTCCCGCAGGACCGCATCCGCTTCGATCTTCCGCTGCGCCAGGGCCTTGATCTTCTCCTCCAGGCTTTCCAGCTCGAACTTCTTGACCTCTTCCAGGATGTCTCCCTTTTCTTTGAGCGCCATCAGGTCTTTCTCGGCCGCGGACAGCTCCTTGGAGGCGGCATCGAGGTCGGATTTTTTCTGGGAAATCTCTCGGCCCGTATCCTTTTCCTGGGTCTTGACCTCCTCGAGCTTGTCGACATAGGGCTTCATCTCGACTTCCAGCTTGAGGCCGGCGGCCTCCTGTTTCTTCTGAAAGTCCGTCATCTCCTTGTTGACCCCGGCGATCTTCTCTTCCTGGCCGGCGCGCTTGTCCTGGAGGTCGGACTTCTGTTTGTCCAGACGGGCCAGCTGGTTGCGCAGGGAGTTTGCGCTCGGCACCTCGACATCCTCTTCCCAGGCCTTCCGGCCCAGCTCGAGCATGAAATCCTCATGCTTCTGCTGTTCCTTTTTCAAGGTGGCCAGGAGCCGTACCTTGCGCAGCCGGTTCTTGATGCCCTTGAAAAACGAGTCCAGACGGTGGCGCAGATCCTTGTCCCTGAGAAAGATGAAGACCAGGAGCAGGAGGATGATGAAAACCAGGAGCCAGAAGATCCAGAAGGGGAAGCCGCCATCGGCGTTATCCACCGCGTTTTGAGCGGAAAAGAGACTGCTGAAAAAATCTTTCATTGTGGTTTCTTCCAAGGAATGGAGTTAGGACGTTATTCTTACGGTTTGTCTTAGGTTTGTCAAGTTGTCATGGTGAGCCTACCTGCGCCGCACATCCTGCCGGCGGGTGCGTCGGCCTGTGCTCTCCACCGTCCCGTTCACGACCCTGCTCTCGCGGCTGTCGATCGCCCACTCGATCAGCCAGAGGGCGGCCGCCAGGTTCTCCTGGGTGATGGGGACGATGTCGTCCTCGTCGTTGAAGAATCCGCCGTGCGCCTGGTCGGGCGGGGGAAGCTCTATGGTGAAGGCAGGAATGCCCTCCGCACCCAGCGCCCAGTCTGTGGTGTCGCCGTTGGTGGTGTAGAGCGAGTCTCCGGCCGGGCCGTAGTCATAGACGCGGCCGTTGCTCTGAGCCATGCGGCCCACCATGTTGGAAGCCAGATACTCCAGCAGTTCGTCCTCGGGATGGACCTCCTTGATGTAGCCCCAGGGGTAGAGGATGATCTGGGAGTAATTGTGATAGGAGATGAGCGCCTGGAAGTTGTGTGCGGCCACAAAGTCGCGCACGGCCCGGCTCTCGGGCTCGGAAAAGGGTCCGGTGCCGCGGTAGATCGCGGAATCCGGATTCGGGCTCGATCCGGTGTTGTCATACCCCCACTGGAACGAGTAGTTGCGGTTGAGGTCCACGCCGTAGCTCCCGTCGGTGTTGAAGCGGCGGTTCTTGCGCCAGTACCGATACACGTAGATCGAGTACTCCAGGCCGTCGGGGTTGACGATGGGCACGATCCAGACTTCGCTGCGGTCCAGGAGGGCCTGGATGCGGGCGTCGGACGCGTAATGGGAAGCCAGGTGGCGCGCGATCCGGATGGGGACGTCCACCGCGATCCACTCGCGGGCATGGTGGCAGCCCAGGAAGACCACCTCGGCCTCGTCCTCGTCCATGTGGACGTTGTCGCTGAGCTTGAGGGCGTAGATGTTGCGCCCCTCCAGGGAGTCGCCGATGTCGACCACCCGGGCCAGCGTCGGATAGGCCTGCTCCAGCGCCAGGAGTTCGGCCTCGACCTCCTTGTAGGAGTAGAACTCGCCGTTGATCCCGCCCTGCACAGCCATGTGTTTGCCGGAGTAGGGGGGGAAGTCCGGGGTCTCGATGGCAAAGGGGATGAGCTCCTGGCTCAGGCGGAGCAGGTCGCGGCCGCCCACCACGGCATAGATGCGGCCGTCTTTTTCCATGAGCAGGTCGAGCTGCAGGCGCTGGAGCGTCCGCACCATCTCCGGGGTCTTTGCGAAGCTTACGACATCGTGGTCCCCCAGGTCCTGCGCCGGGGAGGGGAGGGCGAGGAGGAACACGAGGATAGATGTCAGTATCCATATTACTGATGACGTCGACATTACTGATGACGTCGACATTACTGATGACGTCGATGTCCATTTTTTCATGGCTTTCCTCTTACTGATAACTGATTAATGCGCCTGTTCTGGTCATGCGAGCGCCCCTCCGCTGTCATTGCGAGCGACCGAAGGGAGCGCGGCAATCTCACCCGGCCAGGGAATACAGACAATTTGATGGGAAGGATCCCAGATTGAGATTGCTTCGTCACTTCGTTCCTCGCATCAACATGGGCTCAGTACCGGAACCCGGCCGTGGCGGTCACCCGGTAGACTCTGAGGTCGTCGCCGGAGCCGCGCTCCCAGCCCAGCATGCCGCCCGCCTCCAGGTGGAAGTGGCGGTGGCGCAGGCCGAGGCCGCCGGTAAGGTACGTGTAACTCGAGTCCACACACCCCACCGGCTGGGGATCGTAGGCGAAACCTAGCCACAGGGGCAGGCGGAAATCCTGATCGAAGAGCCGGAACGCCTCCGCGTATTCCATGCCCGCGTGCAGGGTCACCACGTTCTTGAGGCAGCGGTCTCGCTCTTCGCCGAAGTAGATGGCCTCGTAGGTGGCCCAGTTGAAGAAGCTGGCGTCGGCCGCCAGGCGGAATTTTTCCGTGACCGCGAAGTCGGCGCCCACCCCCAGCACCAGCGGCTGTCGGTAGGTGCTCTCCGCCTCGACCTCGATGCGGATGTCCGTGGCCGGGGGGGTCGAGTTGCTCACCTGGCTGGTCCCGTCGGCCTTACGGGTATAGGGGGTTCGGACCACCAGCGCCAGGGTGAGGGTGTCGGTGGCGTTAAAAGTCACGCCGGCGTTGATGAAATAGGACCTGAAATCCAGCCGTTTTGTATCCTCTATGGTGCGATTGATGCCGACATTCTCCTCCACCGTGTCCCGCTCCAGCCATCCGTTCTCGGTGTTGAGCCCGACGCCCACGGCCAGCCGGGGTGTGATCTGCCGGGAAAGGCCGAGGTTGTAGGTGCGCATGAAGCCGTCCTGGACAAAGATAAAGGAATAATAGCTCTGGCCCTGGTATTCGAGGGAGGCGCTGGCGACCGGGCGCTCGAAGAGCTCGTTGATGGACACGGTGAAGGCCAGGCCCCAGCCCTTGTAATTGACGGCGATTCCCCCGAAATCGAGTGCGGTGCTGTCGACCGCGATGTTTTCGTGGCCGAAGAGGACGCCCGTGTTGACCGGTCCGTATTTGAACAGCTCGCTGCGCAGGTAGGAGCCGGAGAGGGCGATGGTGAAGCCGGGCAGCCGGCTGAGGAGGGAAGCGTTGGTCTGGGCGGCCGAGAGGTCGAAGGCGCGGGCATAGCGCGTGCCGCCCATGGCGGTCTGGGAGGCGGTCAAGGGCCCGAATATGTTCCATGTGCGCAGGGGGGCCTCGTCCTGGTACTGGCCCAGGACCAGTTGGGCGTGGGCCGTCGCGGCCGGGAACAGGATCAACAGGATCAAGATAAAAAGGAGAGCGGGCAGGAGAGACCGGATTCTTGAGGGGAATGTTATTTTCTGCATCATTACTGTTCTCTTGGCCCCATTGTAATGGATTCGGTGGGGATTGCAAATTTTGCTCAAGGTGCTATAGTCTATAGTCTTTATAACATTAGTCAGACGATGCGATCTCATTGTTCGATTCGATGCGAATAGAGGAGTGACAGAACACTTGGAGCCTTGATGAATAGACAAGATGAAAGGCGCATAAAGATAGTAGGATCAGGACATTATGTGCCCGACAAGATCCTGACCAACGCCGATTTGGAGAAGATAGTCGACACCTCGGACGAGTGGATCACCTCCCGCTCCGGCATAAAGGAGCGGCACATCGCTTCCCCGGAGCAGGCCAGCTCCGACCTGGCGCTCGAGGCGGCGAAGAGGGCGCTGGATGATGCGGGGGTAACAAAGGACGACATCGATCTGATCATCGTGTGCACGGCCACGCCGGACACGGCGTTTCCCTCGACGGCGTGCTGGGTGCAGAGGGGGCTGGAGGCGGACCACATCCCGGCCTTTGACCTGGGCGCAGCCTGCTCCGGTTTTATATAC
>JAUXEH010000410.1 GCA_030620655.1 Candidatus Aminicenantota bacterium
GGCAGCTGGGCCTGTTCGATTCCACCATGGTGATGGTCGGGATCGTGATCGGCTCCGGGATCTTCCTCACGACCGGCATCATGGCCAAAACCCTTCCCTCCGCCGGGTGGATCCTGCTGGCCTGGGTCGTAGGGGGCCTGCTCACGATGGCCGGCGCCCTCACCTATGCGGAACTGGGGGCGGCGCTGCCCGAGGCTGGAGGCCAGTATGTGTACCTGCGTGAGGCGTACGGCCCCATGGCGGGTTTTTTATTTGGCTGGATCCTGTTCCTGGTCTACATGACCGGTGGAATCGCCGGGCTCGCCCTAGCGTTCGCCGAGTACTTCGGCTATTTCTTCCCTTCTCTGTCCATCCAGAACACCCTGCTGTCCACCCGGATCCAGTGGGGGGGGCTGAACCTCCCATACACGCTGTCGGCGGGCCAGCTGATCGGGGTCGGTGTCATCCTGCTGCTGTCGGTCGTCAACTTCCTGGGAGTCCTGTTCGGCAAAGTCATACAGAACCTGTTGACCGTCCTCAAGATCGGAGTCCTGCTGGGCATAATCACGCTGGGTTTCTCCCTGGGGAAGGGCCGCGGCTTCTCCTTACATCTGGGGAGTGCCGGCTTGGAAACAGGCCCCCTCCTCATGGGGTTCGGTGTGGCCTTGGTAGCCGTGATCTGGGCCTTCGACGGCTGGAACAACGTGAACTTCGTGGCCGGTGAGATCAGGAACCCCCGCCGCAACCTGCCCCTGGCCCTGATCCTGGGCACACTGTTGATCACTGTGCTCTATGTGCTGACCAACGTCGTCTATTTCTATGCCCTGCCCATCGAGGAGATGACGGGAGTGGTCCGTATCGCTGAAAAGGCGACCTCCGCCCTGTCCGGCGCCTCGACCGGAGCGCTGGTTTCGGCAGTGGTGATGGTCTCTGTCTTCGGGAGCCTCACCGGATCCATCCTCACCGGGCCGCGCGTCTACTACGCCATGGCCCGGGACGGGCTTTTTTTCCGCAGAGCGGACCGCGTACACCCCCGGTTTCACACCCCCGGTTTTGCCATCGCCATCCAGGCCGTGTGGGCCTCGTTCCTGACGCTGATCGGGACCTTCGAGCAGATCTTCACCTTCGCCATGTTCATGGCCATCCTGTTCTGGATCGCCGCCGCCGCAGCCGTCTTCACACTGCGCAGAAAACGCCCGGATCTGCCCCGGCCGTACAAAGCCTGGGGATACCCGGTGGTGCCTTTCGTGTTCATCCTGGCCTCGTTGGGAATCCTGCTCAACACCCTGGTGGAGAAGCCCGTCGAGGCCCTGGCAGGAATCTGCTTGACCCTGACCGGGATACCGGTCTACTTTTTCTGGAAGAAAAAATATCGCAAACAGGTCAGAGGAGAACAAGATGTCACGTGAATCAGGAGCGGACCTGAAGACCATCCGGAATGAAGCCCAACTGGCGGAAGACCGGATCCGCCCGCACATTCGGGAAACCCCGCTGGAGCACTCACCCTTCCTCAGCCGGGAGACAGGGGCCGCCGTTTTCCTCAAGCTGGAAAACCTGCAGTTAACCGGCTCCTTCAAGCTGAGGGGCGCCATGAACAAGGTCCTCTCCTTGAGCTCGGAAGAGCTCGGACGGGGTGCGGTGACGGCTTCGTCCGGTAACCACGGTCATGCCTTCGCCTACTTGACCGAACGCTTCGACTTTCCCGGGACCGTCTTCCTCCCCGAAACCACGGAACCCGGCAAGATCGATACACTTAAGACCTTTGGGGCGGAGATCCGGATTCAGGGGGATGACTGCGTGCGGGCCGAAGCTGCGGCCCGTGCCGCAGCCGCCGACCGGGGCCTCACTTACATCTCTCCCTACAACGACCTTCAGGTCATCGCCGGCCAGGCGACCGTCGGAATCGAGCTCGGCCGCCAGGCCGAAGGGCTGGATGCCGTGCTGGCCCCGGTGGGCGGCGGAGGATTGATCGCTGGCATCGCCGCCTGGCTGAAGTCAGGGGACAGCGACATCACCATCATCGGCTGCCAGCCTGAAAACTCTAGGGTCATGTACGAATCCATACGGGCGGGACGCATCCTCGACCTGGAATCGCTCCCCACCCTCTCCGATGGGACAGCGGGCGGGATTGAGGCAGGATCCCTGACCTTTCCCGTGTGCCGCGACCTGGTGGACGGTTTCGTGCTCCTGAGCGAAGATGAGATCCGGGACGCGCTCAGGCTCGTCCTTGAGAAGCATCACATCCTGATCGAAGGCGCGGCCGCCCTCACGGTGGCGGCCCTGCTCAAGGAGCCTGCGCGTTTCCAAGGGCAGCGCGTGGCGCTGGTGCTGAGCGGTTCCACACTCAGCCTGGCCACCCTGAGAAAGATCCTTTAGGAGGAATAGAAGGCCTTCACCGCCTCCACGATGTGATCCTGCTGCGCCCCGGTCAGCTCGGGGAAGACCGGCAGGGCCAGGACCTCCCCGCAGGCCTTCTCGGTCTCGGGGAAATCCCCCAACTTATACCCGAGATAGGAAAAGCACTCCTGTAGATGCAGCCCCA
>JAUXEH010000116.1 GCA_030620655.1 Candidatus Aminicenantota bacterium
CTGTGTGCAGGCCTTCGGACGGCAGATCAAGGAATCGCTGCAAAGGCCGAACGCCTTCCCGCAGCTGATGGCCGAGCCCCATATGGTGTTCGAGAACAAAGCGCTGACCCTGGCCATCCACCTGCTGCCCGTGTGCACATTGACGGCGGCCGGAATGATCTTTGCTGGGCTTCACTGGGGCATCCCCCTGGGAATGCTGGTGATCCAATCGTTCCTCAACCGCCGCACCCGGAAACGCATCCATAGGATCCACCTCCTCACGTCTCACAATGCCCGGGTGTTCAAGGCCTACTCCCTGATCATACGGCAGATCGAAAATGCACAGGTCCGCAGTCCCCTGCTCCAGGAGATGCAGGCCCGGCTGCAGGCAGGCGGCCGGCCTGCGTCCCGGCACATCCGCACACTCTCCAGCTTGGCCTCCTTTTTCGAGCTGCGGAGGAGCGAGATCCTGCATCCGGTGCTGAACAGCCTGCTGCTCTGGGACCTGCACTGCATGCTCCGCCTAGAGAGGTGGAAGTCCCGCTATGCGGAAAAGGCGCCGGAATGGCTGCGAATCCTCGGTGAATTCGAGGCCCTTTCCAGTTTCGCCAACCTCCGGTTCAATTTTCGGGACTGGGCCTTTCCTGAGATCTCACCGGAGGGCGGGATCTTCCGGGCCGAAGCCCTGGGCCATTTCCTCATCCCCCCCGAGGAGCGTATCTGCAATGATTTCCTGGCGGAGGGGCGGGGGACCATCCTGGTCGTCACCGGCCCCAACATGGCGGGCAAGAGCACATTCCTGAAGACCCTGGGAGTCAACCTGGTGCTGGGTCTGGCCGGGGCCCCGGTCTGCGCCCGCTCCTGCCGGCTCTCTCCCTTCAAGCTCCACACCAGCATGAAGGTCAGCGACTCCCTCGACAAACATCTGTCCCTGTTCTATGCGGAGCTCCAGCGCTTGAAGAAGATCCTGGATGTCATCCTCCGGGGCGAGGATGTGTTCTATCTCCTGGACGAGATGCTCAAGGGGACCAATGCTTTGGACCGGCAGGCGGGAGCCCTGGCCCTGATGCGGCAGCTGGTCGGATTCAAGGCCTCGGGGGTTGTCGCCACCCACGACCTGGAGCTCACCCGGCTTGAAGAGGAGATCCCCGAGAAGATCAGGAATTTTCACTTCGACGGATATGTTGAGGGAGACCAGCTGCGCTTCGACTACATCCTCAAGCCGGGGAAGTGCGAGAGTTTCAATGCGCTGGTCCTGATGCGCAAGATCGGCATCAAACTCTAGCCTGAATAATTCATAAGGATTGCCGATATTCACTTGCAGATTAAGGAGCATATCCTTCTATAATCGGCAATCCTTACCCTTCGGGCGCGTCAATCTCAGCACATCGACATCGTCGTGGCCCAATCGATGTAGCACACTACACCTCATGAGCCACATCCTTGTCGCTGCACTAATCTTGCCCCGTGAATTATCCAGGCGCCTGAGTAATTCATAAAGAATGCCGATATTTCACGTATCGTGAATAGCCAGGCTTATTGTTTCAGAAGGCGAAGGCGACGCCCACCCTGGGCATCAGCATGTCGGTGCGGGACCGGTTCACGTAGTAGGTGACGCCGCCGCCCCCCAGCTCAATGTCCCCGGGTTGCATGTAGTACGCTGATCCGCCCCGGATATAGCGGATTCCGACATCCAGCAGGACCGCAAACGGACCCTTTTCAGCGGAAGGAGCGCGCCCGTACAAGCTCAGCATCAGCCCCCCGCCCAGGCCGTAGCTGAAGACCGTGGAACGGATGTGGTTGGTGCCGGCGATCTTCTTGTATTCCCAATCCGAATCGTCGTAAACCCGGGTGTCTGTGGTCAGGTGCTGCAGCCCGATCAAGCCCTCGATGTAAGGCCTGGCCGGGCCCACCTGGGGCTGAAGCCGGAGCAGGGCGTGGCTGCTGAAGACGGCGTTGGCGGTGCTAACCTTGACCCACACATCCGGGATGGTCCAGCTGAGGGGTTCCCACCGGCTCTGCCAGCCGTAGATGTGATAGGCGAAGGCCGCCCCGATGTGGAGGGCGGAGTCAGGGATCCGGTAAAGGAGGTCCATGCTCCCGCCCCATCCTATCCGGTCCATGACATCGTGGAATTCGCCCTGCGGGAAAAACGGTTCGAAGGCCAGGCCCATCTGCCACCTGTTCTGGCCGCTCTCGGCAGCTGCGGTCCCCAGGAGGACCGAAAAAAGCAGCCCGTGGATCAATATCTTCTTCATTGGTGGAACCTCACCCTATTATTGCAAGAATCGTACCAATAGACACCAGGGAGAACGCCTCCCTGTATGCCGTAGAATTGTCTCCCGGAAGGGGCAGTTGTCCTCTTATCGGCCCTATCCCGAACTGGATTTTGACTTCTGCGTCAGGCGTGAATATGATAGACACGCTTGTGCCAAAATCTCTACTGGAGACTATCCTACCACAAAAGAGGAGGTCACATGGACCTGGATAAGCATGGCAAGTATCTCAACACGTTCCTGGCTGTGGCCTTGATGCTCCTTCCGGTCTGGGCACTGGGCCAGGGATACGGTGGGGCGGCGGTTCGGGACATCGACAAGATCCTCCCGGAAAAGGAGCGGGCCGCGGTATACAACGAGATCCTGAAGTGGCGCCTGAACAACATCATCCCGGAGCTCATGCGGAAGGAAGGGATCGACCTGTGGCTCATCATCAACCGGGAGTACAACGAGGACCCGGTCTACATGAGCATGATGCCCGAGCCGACCATGAACGCCCGCCGGACCTCGATCCTGATGTCCCACGACCACGGCCCGGACAAGGGCGTCGAGAGGCTCAGCGGCAGCTACTATGGGAGCCGGGGATGGTTTGAGGGCACCTGGACGGACAAGAGCAAAAAGCAGTTCGAGAGCCTGGCCGAGGTGGTCAAGAAGCTCGATCCCAAAAAGATCGGCATCAACGTGTCTCCCACCTATCGGTTCGGGGACGGCCTGACCGCCAGCCTCAAGGAGACGCTGGAGCGGCACCTGGGTCCGGAGCTTTCCTCACGGCTGGTGTCTGGGGAGAACCTGTGCCTGGGCTGGTTGGAGACCCGCAGCCCCCGGGAGATCAGCATCTACCGCCACATCTGCGGGATCGCCCATGACCTCATCTCCGAGTTCTTCTCCAATAAGGTCGTCACCCCGGACATCACCACATCGGACGATGTGGTCTGGTGGATCCGGCAGAGGATCACCGATCTGGGACTGGACACCTGGTTCCAGCCCTCCATCTCCATCCAGAGGTCTAAGCAGGACGCGCAGAAATACCAGGACAATCCTCGGGTTATCCGGAGGGGCGACCTGCTCCACTGTGATGTGGGCATCGTGTACCTCGGGCTGTGCACGGACATGCAGCTGCACGCCTATGTGTGCCGGGCGGGGGAGGAGGATGCGCCCGAGGGACTGAAGCAGGCCCTGGCGCGCGCCAATCGGGTGGCCGAGATCTTCATGGGAGAATTCCAGGCCGGCCGCACCGGGAACGACATCACCGACACCACCATGCAGAAGGCCACGGATGCCGGCCTGCGGCCGCTGATCTACTCTCATCCCCTGGGTGTGCACGGCCATGCGGCCGGCTGCTCCATGGATGCCCGTCCGGTGAACCAGGCGCCTGAGGGCATCCGTACGGAGATGGAATACCGGCTCAACTTCAACACGGCCTATGTCGTCGAGTTCTCCAGCACCACCAGCGTTCCCGAGTGGGGCGGGATGGACGTGCGCATCGGATTCGAAGAGGACGTGATCTTCACGAAAGAGGGCTGCCGCTTTATCGACGGCCACCAGACGACGTTTTACCTTATCAAATAACAGAGGAGTCATGAATGGCAGTATTAAGGAAGTTCAAGGCCTGGAGGCCGAAGCAGGGTTTGGAGGCGGAGGTGGCCTCCTATCCCTATGATGTGATCAACAGCGAGGAGGCCCGGGAGCTTGTGCAGGGCAATCCCTACTCCTTCCTGCATGTGGTCAAGCCCGAGGTCGATCTCCCGAAGGGAACCGACCTGTATTCCCAGCCGGTCTACGACATGGCACGGGACAACATAGAACGGTTCAAGCGTGAGGGCATCCTGATCCAGGACGAAAAGCCTCACCTCTACATCTACCGGCAGACCATGGATCTCAGGGAGCAGTACGGCATTGTGGGCTGTGCCTCCGTCGATGACTACGACCGGGACATCATCAAGAAGCACGAGCACACGCGCCCGGTCAAGGAAAAGGACCGGATCACGCACGTGGACATCACCAATGCCAACGCCGGCCCCATCTTCCTGACCTACCGGGCCAAAAAGGCCATCGACGGCCATGTCCGCCGCGTGGTGGAGGACCAGCCGGTCTATGACTTCACGGCCGCGGACGGGATCCGTCACACGGTTTGGATGGTAGAGGAGGAGAGCACCGCCGATGCCTTGATCAAGGAATTCGGCAGCCTCGATTATCTGTACGTGGCCGACGGCCACCACCGTTCGGCATCGGCGGCCAAGGTGGCCACCCTGCGCCGCACCGACAATCCCGGCCATAGTGGTGACGAGGAATATAACTTCTTCCTGGCCGTGCTTTTTCCGGATTATCAGCTCAACATCATGGACTACAACCGTGTGCTCAAGAACCTGAACGGACACACGGCCGGCGAATTGTTCGCCGCTCTCCAAAACAAGTTCCTGGTGGAAAAGACCGGCCCGGAACCCTATAAACCCATCCAGAAGGGGGAGATCGGGATGTACTTCGACAGGGAGTGGCACAAGCTCACCGTCAAGGGCGAGAACGTGGACTATGACGACCCGGTGGAGAGCCTGGACATCTCATATCTCCAGGACCGGCTTTTGAGCCCGTTTTTCGGGATCGAGGATCCCCGCACTTCGGATGACATCGGTTTCATCGGCGGGATCCGGGGGCTGGAGGAGCTGGTGCGGCTGGTGGACAGTGGAGAGTTCGAGGTGGCCTTCGCCATGTTCCCCGTCTCGGTCGCCGAACTCATGAACATCGCGGACTCCGGGAAGGTGATGCCCCCCAAGTCAACCTGGTTCGAGCCCAAGCTGCGCAGCGGCCTCCTGGTCCACACGCTCGATGACTAGCACAAAAAAAAGGGGGACCGAAGTCCCCCTCTGTGAAGCATGAGCGCGATCTTCTAGAACGAGTAAATCGCTGAGAAGTAGAATGAGAAGGCCTTGCCTGTCTCATCGTACAGGAACGGGGCCAGGTCATCGTAGTGGAAATAGGTTCCCACCAGCCTGGTGGCCCAGTTCCGGTTGAAGGAGTACAGGATTCCCAGGTCCGTGACCGCCTGTATCATCTTGAGGTCGGAGTATTCCACCACCTCGGAGATGCCGTCGAAATCGAACGGACTGGCAGCCAAATCAGGGATGTCATCGAGCTGGTTCTCATCCAGTACGAGGTTGGCCATTTTGGCCATGGAGTAGTTGTAGGTGAGGGTGCAGAACAGGCTGATTTTTTCCGAGGCTGCATAGTCCAGCTTGAAGAAGGCGGTGTGGGTGTCGACGTCGTAGTCGACCATGTCTGTCAGGGTACCGGGGAAGCCGCCGATGATGCCCCCGCCGCAGCCTTCCAGCACAGGCATGGCGAACAGCGATTTCATCTTCTCGGCGTAGTAATAATAGGTCGCCGTTATGTTCAGGCGGTTGGCCGGTGCCCACCACAGGCTCACTCCGGGATTGATGATGTCGTTGCTCCATTCCGAGAAATTGAGCGCATCGTTCTTTTCCCAGCGGTAGCGGGCATCCACGGTGAGCGAGAACCGATAGTTGGGGTTCCAGGTGATGATTGCCTTGGCCTCCTGCACATCGGTGGGCTGGTTGGTCAGATGGGCCTCCCGCGCCCTGTGGAAGTCGTAGAACTGTTCCCCCACAAACGGATTGGGTACGCCGTAATCCTGCACCACACCGGCCGCTCCGGTGTAGAGGTTGGTGAACGGCTGGTCCGTGGCCCGGAGCGTCCCCTTGAGCACGAACTTCCACTGCCTGCTGGGCTTCCAGTCGAACCACCCCACGACCGTGTGGCGGGTCGTAGTCTGGACCTCGTAGTTGTCACGGTCGATCTTCTTGAACTCGTAGGTCAGGCGCGCCTTGGTCTTGGACGTGAAGCGGTATTTGAAGCTGGTGTCGAAGTCGATGGTCTCGCGGTTGTAGGTCGATTTCCGGGTCCAGTCCGCGCTCCCGAAGGTGGGATAGGCCTCCGTGTAAGTCTGGCCCGCGTAGGGCCCGGCCACGTCCACAGGCTCTACCGTATCCACGAACACGTCGTCGTTACGGATCTTGATGCGGTTGACACGGATGTTGAACACGCCGCGCCTGCCGACCAGCATGGAGAATCCGGCCGCGATCGAGCTGGTGTCCATCTTGTAGTTGGTCATGAGGTTCTCGATCCGGCTGCTGGAGTAATGTCCGGACAGGACAGAGGAGTCGGCAATGGGCACACTGAGCTTGACCAGGTGGGTGTCCTTGTTGGTGTCGGGGATCACGTTGAAGGGTAGGGCACCGTCGACTGAGTCGTACTGGATCCGGCTGTCGAACACGGGGCTGGATGCCTCGGGATGGAGTTTTGTTAGATATGTGTTGGTGGGAGCCGCCTTGTTTTCGCGGTACTCTCTCACCGTATAGGAGTAGTCGAAGCTGGCCTTGGCGACCCGGACATTGGTGCCCAGCTTATAATCGGTGTTGTTGCTGGTGATGGACCGGGTCTTGCCCACCACGTGACACGTGGAGCACTTGCTCAGGGTCCGGGCCTGGTACTGGCCGGAACGGTGCTGGTTCCTGACGCCGGCGTAGAAATCGACGAAGGAGATCTGGGGGATTCGCAGCTTGGCCATGGCATTGGTCTCGCTGAAGTTGATGTTGTATTCGTCCGTGGGGTTGTAGTCTTCGTGGAAGACTCCCGAACGGGCCAGGCTGGCCGTGTCCAGGTTGAATAGGGTGTCGTGGCCCAGGCGGTGCATCAGCGAGGTGTAGTCCAGCTTGAATTCGAGGATGCGCCCGAAGTCGATGTCGAACTTGTGGCCCTGATCCCAGATGTCTCCCCTGTAGTTGGCATCCAGGTTATAAAAGGTCGAGCCGCTCATCCCTTGGACCTGGACAGAGGTCACGGGGCGGATGCCCTCGTTCATGGGCAAATACTTGCCGACCTTGCCGAGGTAGCCGTCGTAAGTGTTTACCAGACCGCCCAGCTCGAAGGTCAGTTTGGGCTTCTCATCATCCTTTTCGGCGGCGATCAGGAGCGGAGAGAGGACCAGCAGCAGGCTGAAAATGATTCCGATGGTTTTTCTCATCTGTCCTCCTACCGGATGATCCCTTTACCCAGTCCTGGAACCGTCTGGGAGGGGTTGTCCGTGCCGTGGATCATGAAGTGGCACTGGGAGCATTTGGTGAGATAGGCCATGCGCCATCCGGCTTCTCCGAAGGGATTCTCCGAGTGCTGGCCGGTGGCCGGGATATCTTTAGGCACGGTCAGGCCCAGGCGTCCGGCATGGAAATGGGACTCGTGGCACTGCAGGCACAGGAAGGGCTCGCCCTGCTTCAGCAGGCTGGGTGCCACCGAGCCGTGGGCGTCGTGGCAGATGGTGCAGTCCTCGGCTACAGGGGCGTGCTCGAAGATGAACGGCCCCTGTTTGTCTCCATGGCAGTTGATGCACATGTCGTTCAGGCGTTCGTGTGTCTTGAGGTTCTGCATCATGGACCCGTGGTGGGCATGGCAGCTGCCGCACTTCATCTTGCCTTCCCTGAGGGGATGCCGGGACGGGAAATTGACCTTGGCCATGATGTCGCGGTGGCAGTCCATGCACAGCTCGGGATCGGATTTCACCAGGCCCGACTCGCTGTGTGTGGAATGGCAGTCGGAGCAGCCGACCTCGTTCGTGGCATGGTCACCCAGGTTGAAATCCATCGCCTGCAAAGACTTGTGGCACGTCAGGCATGCCTGCGAGGATTCCTCCGGCGTGGCAGTGGCAAAACTGAATATCTTGCTGGGGTCGCCTTCTTCCATGTGTGCGCCTCCGGGACCATGACAGGCTTCGCAGCCGCTTCGAACTCCTCCAGCCAGTTCGAAGCTCATGATCCGGTGGTGGATGTTCGACGTGGGCAGCATCTGGTCTTCGTGGCATTCCAGACAGGTCTGGTCAGCGGCCTGCTGAGCATGCACAGCAGGGACAGAAAAGATGAAGAAACCCACGGCGACAGCGCACACGATCACGAGATGCGTGTACAAAAATCGGCTCATGTTACCTCCAAACACTAATTATTTATTAATATATTCAAATAATA
>JAUXEH010000281.1 GCA_030620655.1 Candidatus Aminicenantota bacterium
CAGCAGTCGTTTCCTCCGTTGTTCATGAATCCTCCATAGGAAATTAGTCGCACGGGGGTTCAATAAATCGTCAATGAAAAAGTCAGGCACCTGAACTATTCATAAAAAATTATCGGGAGGCTTTCCTTTTCCAGTAGAAATAGGCCGGCAAACCCACCGAAATGATGATCAGCCCGGCCAGGGCGTTCCAGAACTCGTTGACCAGAGTGTTGAGGGAAATGAGCACGGCCGCGAAGATGAATATGATCGGCGTGACCGGGAAACCGAACACGCGATAGGGGCGGGGCAGGTCGGGCCGTTTCCTGCGCAGGATGATCACCGCGCCCGCGGTGAGGGCGAAAAAGATCCACTGGCCGAAGATCACATAGGTGAACAGCTGCTCGAACGTTCCCGACAGGCTGAGCACGATGCTCCAGGCCCCGATCGCCAGGATGGAGACATGCGGGGTCAGGAACCGGGGGTGGACATCGGCCGTCCGCTTGAAGAACAGCCCGTCCCGGGCCATGGCGTAGTACACGCGGGGTGAGGTCAGCAGCACCTGGTTGGCCGCTCCCGTGATGGAAAACAGGATGATGAGCGCGATCACGGAGGCGCCCACCGAACCGATGGCCAGGCTCATGGCGTCGCTGGCGATCCGGTCGGACTGTTCGATCCCGGCGGTGGGAAAGACATAGAGGTAGGCCAGGTTGGTGACCAGGTAGATCCCGATCACGGAGACCGTGCCGATGAATAGCCCCAGGGGCAGGTTCCTACCTGGATTGCGCGTCTCTCCCACGCTGTAGGTCGCCGCCTCCCATCCTTTGTAGGCCCAGAGCACGGCCACCAGCGCCACTCCGAAACTGCCCACCATCCCCAGATTGAATGAGCCGGGCGCAGGGGAGACAAAATGCGACGTGTTCCCCCGGGCGAAAACGAACACGATGATACAGACCCCGGCCAGGGCGGCAAACTTGATGAGCGTGAGAAGGTTCTGGAGGTTGGCCCCCCAGCGGACTCCCACATAGTTGACTCCGACCAGCACCACCACGAACAGGACCGCCACCAGTTTGGCGACCAGGGTGGACATGGGAAAGAAATAGGGGAGGTATTTCGTGGAGAAGGCGACGGCCAGGGTGGCTATGGCTCCGGAGTCGATCACCAGGAAAAGGGTCCATCCGAACAGGAAGGCGATCATGGACCCGTAGGACTCCCGCAGGTAGACATAAACGCCCCCCGCCTGGGGATAGGCCGCCCCCAGCTCCGCGAAGCTCAGGGCACCGAAGAAACTCAGTATGCCACCCACCACCCACACGGCGAGGAAAAGCAGCGGGGCATCCATCTGGGCCGCGATGGCCGCAGGCACGATAAAAATACCTGAGCCTACGACGCCTCCGATGACGATCCCCACTATATCCCAGAGGCCCAGCACCCGAGGCAGGCCCGAGTCGGGCACACCACTTTCGTTCGATTGTTCGGTTTTATCGCTCATGTTGGGACGAGTTTAAAACCATTTAGGCCAATATGCAAGTCAAGTTCGTAAAGTCAAGTTCGTATCTGCACAGCGGGCCAGGCTACCAGCCGCTCTCGGAGCGTATGGATTCCACCAGGAAGCCGGCCAGGTCTACTTCAGGGGCCGTGGAACGGAAGCGCACATAGCAGATTCCGTCTGGAGCGGGATTGCGCAGGCGGAGGCTTTCCGCCTGCTGCTGGCCGTCGATAAACACCCGGCAGGCATGGATCTCGGCATCCCGGGTGCCGGTCCACTCGAGCCGGACGGTGTACCAGCGCTCGGTTTCAAGGGTTGTGGCGACGTTGATCTTGCCGTCGGCCGGGATATCGAACACGTACATGGCGGCTTCCTCCCCGCCGTTGTCCGAGGGATTGTAGAAGCAGTTGATCAGGCTGATCAGCCCGCCCTTGAAGCCTTCCCGGAGCCGGATCCGCGTCTCCAGCGACCCGGTCTTCCCGGAAGGAAAGTTCCAGCAGGCCCCGTCCTGATCGTTGAACACCCAGTCACAAGGCTCCCTGCCCAGCTGCAGGACATGCTGGAAAGGCTTGGTCGGATGCTCGAGCAGGGTGGCCCCCAGCACCCGGGAATAATAATTGGTCTTGCCCCAGCGGTCCGCCGAGAGCTTGAACACAGAGAGGTCTTTGTATCCACGGGAAAAATCCGTGAAACGGCTGCTCTCGTACAGCCAGCCCAAGTCAAAGATCAGGGCCTGCCGGTGATCAGATTCCCGTCCCACGGAGTCATCGTCCTGTCCGGTGAACACGATGACCTTGTTGTCCTTGGTGACCGTGAACTTCTGATGATGGATGCCCGCGTCATAGGCGGGAAAAAGGGAAAAGACGCGGGCGTGCCGCCGCCGGCCCAGCGCCACCTCACGGAAACCGATCCAGGAACGGCCGTCGTCTTCGGAGACGGCGGCATGCAGCACATCCCGGGCCGTGTTGTGAAAGCTGCCTTCCCGGGTCAAGCCTGTGCGCGGCATGGAGTTGAGCCACATGATCAGCAGGCGGCCGTCCGGGATCCGTTTCAGGCGCACGTTGCTGAACACTCCGATAAAACGCGAGGGCCGAGGTTCGCTCCAGCTCTTGCCCCAGTCGTCTGAGAAGCACTCCCAGAGGTGATCCTGGGAGTTGCGGGTGAGCATCCAGATCTTCCCGCTTTCCAGCTCTACCATCTGGGGCGAACCGGCCGGATTGTCCCAGCGGCCCGGGAATTCAGACGAGAAGATGAGGTTGGAGGGGCCGTACCAGGTATCCCCGTCGTCGTCCGAATAGTAGGAGACGACTCCGCCTTCCGCGGGCACCGCCGCCACCATACGGTGGAAACCGGTGGACTCCTCCTCATGCAGCCAGATGAAGCTTCCGGTCGTGAAGTTGACATGAAACGGCAGCCGCTTTTCCGCGCCCCAGCGGGTGCGGTGGTCATAGGTCCGGAGGAGGCGTCCATCGCCCCGGGTGTACATCAGATAGATCTCACCCGAGTACGGATTGACCTCGGCCGCCTCGCTGCGGGATCCTTTCCCGGTGTCCAGAGAGAGCTGCTCCAGGTACCAGCTCTCCCCGCCGTCGTGAGATACGTCCTCGTAGATAAAGGCTCCGCTTCCCTCGTGTCCGGGCCCGGTGCGAAAGAGAAACCGCACGGCCCCTTCCGGCTCCGTGATCAGGCTGCCGCCGTTGGTCGCGGGCACGAACAGGAACACCGGCGCGAACACGTCCTCCAGCCGCATGGGCAGCCTCACGTCCTGCGCCGGGAGAGGTACGACAGAGGCAATGACCAACAGAGCGGCGAGCCCCGAGTGAAAGATCGCTTTTTTCATCCCCTCCTCCTTATGCCCCCATTGTACGCCTTTCCTCCCTCCGCCTCAATCTCTATCTTTACGCGCTCATCTTTACGCGCTCCGACCACTCCAACTGCTTGAAAACAAAACACATACCTCCTTAGAGGCATACTTTTTTCGTCTTAAATGGCAAGTTTTGGGGGCTATATCACGGTTTTAAGCCTCGGTTGCCTTTTTCGTGGAACTCTGCCATAAAGGTAAACATTAGGAGGGAGAAATGAAACAGAACGAATTTCATACACCGGTCATGATCCTGCTTGTGGCGCTCCTCCTGCTGCTGCCCGTGGCGTGTTCCAGGTCCCAGGATGAGCCTGCTGCGCAAACCGAAGAGGCCGTATTCACCAGAGAAGATCCCGGCGCCTATGGAGGGAAAGAAGACAGCCACGTCCCCAATGTAGCCTATGAGAAAACCGAATCGGGTCTCAGGGTTATGGTGAGCGTGAGCCACGAGATGAATGCAGAAAAACCACACTACATCATGTGGATCCAGCTCAAAGACGGGGAGGGCAACCTGCTGGGCGAGAAACAGTTTCAGGCGACAGACGAGAAGGCCGAGGCGGTGTTCGAGCTCACAACCGTCCCGGGAAAACTGGTTGCCTTTGAAAAATGCAGCCTCCACGGTCTATGGAAAGAGGAGGTCGAAGTCACTTAGCCTGGATTATTGACGAGTCGAGGTTGCATCAGATGCTGTGAGATCCGCTCGCCCGGAGGGTAAAGAATGTCGATGATTATTATGAGTTTTACGAAGGAAATATCGGCATTCTTTATCAATAATTCAGGCACATGGATTATTGACGGTTCCAGATTGGTACGGATACAAGGCGTCGGAGGGTGAAGCTGTGATAATTCACCGCGAACCCTTCGCAACGAAGTAGACGTGCCGGGATGGATTCGCCCGAAGGGTAAAAGATGCCGACAATAGAAAAGAAGGTTTCACGTATTGAAAGTGTCGGCAGCTTTTATGAATGATTCAGGTTAAAAGCGATTGAAGTGGATGACGTCCTGTAGTCTCCGCTTGGGGACATGCAGCCGACTTGAC
>JAUXEH010000203.1 GCA_030620655.1 Candidatus Aminicenantota bacterium
AGAGTCATAAATGCCCGGAAAAAAGTTATATGTGGGGAATCTCTACTGCATGGCGAAAAAGGATCATCTGCGCGAGCTGTTTTCCCATTACTGCCGCGTAAGCGGGATCACCATGGTCGAGGGCACGGGATACGGGTATGTGGAAATGAACAGCGTCAAGGAGGCGGTGGATGCCAAGAAGGCCCTGGACGGGGCTGACTTCCTCGAGCGCGTGATCCGTGTCCGCTACGCCGACGAACCACAGTACATCGTCTGAGGGTTTCTACGGTAAAGCGCTGAGGATCTGGCGGATCTGAAAATACCAGTAAAACTCCATGGCCACCAGGGCCGTGTAGACGCAGAGCACAGCATAGATCAAAGCGTTGACCTTGATTATGCCGAAGACCTTGAAGTTTTTGTGCACAAGGAAAAAAGTCAGGCAGGACACGGTGATCAGGTACTTGATGACCAGGGCGAGAACGATGTCCTTGTTCATGAGGGCCAGCATAAAGGGATTGAGTTCGGAACCCCCAAAACGCATGAGCGTCAGGGTCATATACGCGTCCGCAAAACATAGTACCAGGATGGCGGTGATGACGAACAGGTAGCGGAATTCGTACCTGTCGACATAGTAGTTGCAGTCTTCCTCCAGCCTCCTGGCCTTTCGGCGATGGCCCTTAAAGACATGCTTGCTCAGGAGGGGAGTCGGCCGTGTGCGTCTGTCGCTACAATCGCGTCGTTCGGCGTTCACGTTTGAGTCCCGCGCTTCCTTACTCAGCCCAAAACAGCGGGCTGTTCCTTTCCTTATCTATATGAATACAAAAAAGTTCCTTGTTTGTCAATAGCTGTGCCAGATGAAAAACAATGGGGAAAGGGGGACAAAAAAGGGGACAGGTGCAATTTTGCCTCAAAATTGCACCTGTCCCCTTTTTATCTTTTTAGGGCTGGATCTTCAGGGTGCGGTCCTGGATGAGGCCCACCCGGTGAGCCATGAAGCGGATGATCTCCGGCTCGTGAGATATGAAGGCGTAGCCTAGGTTCTGGGTCTGCTGGAGAGATTTCAGGAGCTGGAGAAGCTGTGCACGCGCCGAGATGTCCAGGGCCGAGGTGGGTTCGTCCAGGATCAGGAATTCCGGTTCCAGGAGCAGGACTCGGGCCAGGGCCACCCGCTGATTCTGCCCGCCGGACAGCTGCGACGGGAAGCGATCCAGGACTTCAGATGATAGCCCGACATTCTCCAGCTTATCCAGAATGAGGTCTGTTCCTTTGTCTTTGGGCATTCCAGTGAGTCGCAGGACCTCATGCAGGCTCCGTTCGATTGTTTTCCTCGGGTTGAGCGAGCCCTCCGGATTCTGAAAAACCATCTGCACCCTTCGCCGGAAGCGCCTCCTTTCCGCTCCATCCAGAGTCCTGAGGTCCCGGTCTCTATACTTGATGCGGCCGAAGGAAGCGGGTTCAATCCCGGCCAAGATCCGGGCCAGGGTGGACTTGCCAGAACCCGATCCACCCATGATCCCGAAGGTTTCTCCCTGATGGATGGAGAATGAAACACCCTGGAGGACGACGCAGGTTTCCCTGCCTCGTCTTCCCGTGCGAAAACTTTTTCCGATGTTCTTCGCTGTCAGCGATACAGGTAGCATCGGACCGCCCTTCCCGAGTGGTTCAGAAGCTCGGGCCTTCGGTTTTTACAGATCTCCATCACCCGGGAACAGCGCGGATGAAAGCGGCATCCGGACGGAGGCTCACTCAAGGTGGGAGAGATCCCCGCGATGGGTTGGAAGCCGTTTTCCGGGAGGCTTTGCCTCAGTGCCTGTGTATAGGGGTGAAGCGGCTCCCTGAAGAATGAGCCGGTATCCGCTTGCTCTATGATCTCGCCGCTGTACATGACCGCTATGCTCTGACACAGTGTGCGTGCCGCCTCCAGGTCATGCGTGATAAGGAACAGTGCGGTATCCCAGCTGCCCGTGACGAGTTTCAGCTCCCTGATAACCTCCTTTTTCAGGTCCTGGTCGAGGCCCTTGGTGGGCTCATCGGCCAGCAGTATCTGCGGCTCGAGGGCCACGGATGCGGCGATGAGCACGCGCTGGTTCATGCCCTCGGAGAACTGGCTGGGATACATGGAGAGGCGGCGTCCAGCATCGTCGAATCCCAGCTTCTGCAGCAGGTAGGCTGCCTTCCCGGACGAATCGCCGCGGCGTTCCCCCCGGTGGATGGCGTAGACCTCCGTGATCTGCCTGCCGATGCTCAAGACCGGGTTGAGGGAGAGGGAGGGATTCTGGGGTACGATCGCGATCCGGTCGCCGCGCAGGCGCGAGAGCTCCCGTTCCGAAAGCGCCAGGAGGTCCTGTCCCCCGAAAAGGACCTGCCCGCTCACCTCGGCGTTCTGCGGGAGCAGCCGGAGCACCGCGAGGGCGAGCACGGATTTCCCGCATCCGGTCTCTCCCACGAGGGCGAGGGATCGGCCGTAAGGCCCTGAGGGATCCCGCGTCGCCCCGACAGGAACATCGTGTTCGACAGCAGAAGGATGGCTCCCACAGAAGCTGAGCGACACCTGATCCACCGCGGTCAGGGCGCCTCCCGGCATCCGGAACCGCACGGTCAGGTCCTTGATCTCCAGACAGCTCATGCTTCCCTTCGCCTCCGCCTCTAACCGCCCATCGCGATCACGTCCGCCTCCTGCTCTTCCCGGGAAAAGCTCAGAAGCACAACCGCCACCACAGCCAATGTGATGCACAGTCCCGGCGGCAGGATCCACCACCACATGCCGTTGACCAGCGCCCCCCTCTGAAACGCGAAGTTGAGCATCATGCCCCAGCTCTTCATGCCCGGATCGCCCAAGCCCAGGAAGGACAGCGATGCCTCCGAGATCATGGCCGCGGCGATGGTGAGCATGAATTTGGGCAGCACGATATGGATGATGTTCGGCATGATCTCGGAGAAGAGGATGTGCCTGTGCGAGAAGCCCAGGCAGCGGGCGCTGGTCACAAAATCCATCTCCCTCACCTGCAGCACCTTGGAGCGTACGATGCGGGCTGTTGAGGTCCACCACAGGAGGCCGATCACGAGCCCGATCAGCCACACACCCGGTCTCAGGAATGCGGCCAGGATGATGATGAGCGGGATACGGGGGATCATGAGAAAGATGTCGGTGATCCCCATGAGCGCGTCGTCCACACCCCCCTTGAAGTAACCCGCGACCAGCCCGATCACGAGCCCGATGAGTGTCGCGATCGAGGCGGCCCCGAACCCCACCAGGAGCGACACCCGGGTCCCGTAGATCAGTTCGGTGAGGATGTCGTATCCCATGTCGTTGGTGCCCAGGAGGTGCCCTCGACCGGGGGGTTCATAGGGGTCGAACCGCTCCCATGGTCCGTGGGGGGCCAAGACACCCGCCAGCAGCGAAACCAGCACAAATACAATGAAGAGCGCCGCCCCGGTCCTGCTGAAGCCGCTCCAACCGGGTCTCATGCCTGTCTCCTCACGCGCGGATCGATCAGGGGATAGATCACATCGGCCAGGCCGTTGGCCGCCACCACCATCACCGTGATCACCAGGAAGATCCCCTGCAGCACCGGATAGTCCCGGGCCAGCAGCGCATCATAGATCAGAGTTCCCAGGCCGTTCATGGAAAAGACGATCTCCACGAACAGGGCGCCGCTGAAGATGAAGCCGAAATCCAGGGCCAGGAGCGTCACGATGGGCAGCGAGGCGTTCTTGAACACGTGGCGGTACAGGACCCCCCTTCCGAAGAGACCCTTGGCTCGGGCGTAGAGTACGTAATGTTTGCCTTTTTCCTGGATGACACTCCCCCGCATGATCAGGTAATAGCGTGAGGCCAGATACAGGGTTAGGGCCAGTGTCGGAAGCAGGAAGTGGCGGAGGATGTCCCCGGCCGTGCCCGTGGAATACACCCCACGCAGCGGGAACCATCCCAGCTTGAAGGCGAAGACATACAGCAGGATCAGGCACAGGAAGAAGGGCGGTGTGCTGTAGACCATGAGAAAAAACAGGGTGGACGACCGGCTGCGGAGCGAGCCACGTCCCCAACCGGCGAGCGCTCCCAGAAAGGTGCCGAGCGCCGCACCCAGCAGTATGGAGACGCCGACCAGGAGCAGGGTCCAGGGCATGCGGGCCCCGATGACGCGGCTCACCCGGTCGTGGTAATGATAGGAATGGCCCAAGTCCAGGCGGAAGACATCTCTCCAGTAGAGCAGGTACTGGACCGGCAGGGATCTGTCCAGTCCCAGTTCCGCCTTGAGCTCGGCCAGGGATGCCTCGTCGATCACAAAGTCCTCCCCCAGGAGGTTCGTGACCGGGTCACCGGGCATGGCCCGCGGGATGAAAAAATTGAGGGAGAAGATGACAAAGAGGGCGAGAAGGTAGCGGATGAGTTTCTTCACGGCAGTCGTCTGCGCACGTTCAGCAGACTATCAATATTGTACAAACCGTAGAGCGGGTCAAGTACCCATCCGGAAAAACGCGTGTTGTAGGGTGTGACGATCGTGTTCCAGAAGAGGGGGACGGCGGGAAGGTTTTCCGCGTAGTAGTCCTGCACCCTGTGGGCCAGCGACCGGATCGCCTCGGGATCTGTGGTGGCGAGCAGCGCGTCGCACATCTCCAGGAAACCGGGGTCATCCACCGTATGGAGCACGCCCTCACCGGTGCGGCGCGCGTCGAAATATCCGGTGGCCCAGGAGGCATGCATGAGCATACCCCAGGGGGTGGTGCGGGAGAGGACCAGGTCGTATCGGTATCTGTCCTTGAGGTTTACCCAGGAGCTGCCCTCGACCGCCTTGACCTGAATCCGGATGCCCACGGACGCCAGATACTCTTCGATGAGCTCCATCAGCCGGGCGTTATAGGGCTTGAGCGGATTGACCAGCAGCGTGAGCCTGAGCTCCCGGCCGTCCCTGCCCTCCCGGATCCCGTCCCTGTCGGCGTCCCCATATCCAGCGGTGTCGAGCATCCGGGCCGCCTTCTTGGCATCGTAGACACATGCCTGGGTGGGCTTGTGCTCGGGCATGCTCGGGGGGATAAACCCCCACTGGGGGACCTGCGCGTGGCCCAGCGTGATGAGCCGGGTGATCTCATCGAAGTCGATCGCATACGCCACGGCCTTCCGGAATACGATGTCCGACATGGGGGCTTTTTTGAGGTTGAATCCCAGGTAGTGAAGGCCCAGGTTGAGCTGCTCGAGAAAGCCGAACCGTCCGCTGCGCCGCAGGCCTATCAAGTTGGCGTAGGGGTAGGACGAGGCGTATTCGTAGAATATGTCGACATCCTCCTTCTGCAGGGCCAGGGCCAGAATGTCGCGGTTTTTGTAGAGATGGATCTCCACGCCGTCGATCTGAGGGGCGGGGCCTTTCCAGTGAGGGTTCCTGACAAAGGAGATCATGCCCCGGTTGAGGTCGGTGCCCTCGATCACGAAGGGGCCGCATCCCACGATCGGGCCGGTATTGGTGTGCCGCAGGGGATTCCCGATCTTTTCCCATATATGAAGGGGCAGGAGGGGATAGGTCAGGAGCTCGAAATCGGAGCGGGCGTAGGGTTTCTTGAGCCGGATGATGGCTGTGAGGCGGTCGCGGATTGTGATGCTTTCCAGCATGATTTTGAGCCAGCCGGCTGTCGGATATCTGTCCCGGATGTAAGACAGCGTGAAGCGGATGTCTTCAGATGTTACGGGCTGCCCATCGCTCCAGAAAAACTCATCCTCCAGCATGAGGGTCCAGGTCCTTAGATCAGGGGACGGCTCGATCGCCTGCAGCAGCCGCCCTTCCGGCCGGACATCCCGGCTCATCTTC
>JAUXEH010000448.1 GCA_030620655.1 Candidatus Aminicenantota bacterium
CTCTGCTCCGGCGTTTCAGGCCCCACCTCTCCCTCACCTGCGGCCGGCAGCCCCTCAGGGCCGCCTCCCTTGCAGGCAAGGAGCCCCGAAACCAGGATAACGATCAGCGCTAGGACCAACACTCTCGAATGGACAAAATAACGGCTGTTCCTCATGACCCTCCCTCCTTTCTCAAACACCGCGGCTCCCGCTGCACTCCACCATCCAGAACCAGTCCAGGAAGCTGAATTCCACCATTTTACCTGGATAATTCACGAGTAACCCCTTGATATCACATGTATTCCGTGAAATATCGACATTTTTTATGAATTATTCAGGTTAAGCGAATGTCGTTCGGGTGAATAACAGAAAGACCTCTGCTATTCTGCTCAAGACAGGGAGCGTTTGTCAAATCTAATCGAAGAAGTACTTGATGCCCAGCGTGAAGGTAAACGTGTTGAGCCAGATCTTCTCCTGATCGTCCGGCTCGGGGTGACCGCCTTTTTCCTGGACCCAGGTCGGGATCGGGGCGAATTTCAGGCCCGTGTGCAGGGACGTGTTGCGGCCGAGGCGGGTGTCGACCCCACCTCCGAAGATGAGGGCCAGGCGGTCAGCCACTTTCTCATGCCCCTCTTCGGGCAGGAAATGGTAGAAATTAAAACCCACACCCAGCAGGGCATAAGGGATGAAGCGCCCCTTCTCGGGCCAGCGGTACTGCATGTTGACGGACAGGGGCGTGACGTACAGGGTGCCCTCGCCCAGCTTCAGGGGATCCACGTCTCCGTCCACAAGCGCCCTCAGGCGCTCCAGTATGAATTCGATCCCGATCCGGGGCGAAACCATACCCAGGAACGCCATGCCGTACCGGAAGCCGCCTCCGATCCCTTTGGTGGTGAAGGCTGCATATCCGATGCTGAGCTCGCCGGACAGCTTGGTCCTTCTCCGGGGGCTGGCGCCCTCAGCTGTCTGGACTCGAGTCCCTGGCAGGCCCGACGCGAACCGTACCGGCTGCACATACGCCGCCGGATCAAGCAAAGGCTCGCCGTACAGGTTGAGGTATACAGAGGGCACAAGTACTGCTGGTTCAGCGAGAGAGAATCGCGCCGTGAGGTCCCCCACGGTCGAATCCCTCTCTGATCTATACACGTCATTGTTCGCCAGGGCCGTGGTCGCGGAAGCGAACAGCAGGATCAAACCCAATGCCAACACGGGATACCTGTTGAGAACATGCCTACTCATATCTGTCTCCTATTCCCTTGTCTTCTCATGTTGATCTCACACCTCAAAAGTTAAAGGAGATCGAGGCCCGCCACTCGAACAGCTTCTGTTGGACGTCGGGGAACTCGTCATAAACAGAGTTTTCGCGGTACTGCGTGTACTGGAGCCCCGCACCCAGGCTTTTCCAGATGGGCAGGCGGTAGCGGCCCTGAAACACGTTCAGCCGGTTGGTCCCGTCAGCCCCTTCCAGTGTGAAGACCTTGTAATGGGCCCAGCGCAGGATGAAGCGTCCGAATTTCTGGAGATTGAGGACAGCATCCAGCTTGGCGATGTAGCCCGTCCCGTAGTTGTAATCTCTATCCACCTTCTGGCTGGCATCCGGAGGGGGTTCGACATAGTCGTTCTGGCTGGCCCCCATCATCAGCCAGCCCAGGTGGCCCATCAGCCTCAGGTTAACCTTCTGCGAGAGATCGAAACGGGAAATGGCGCCTGCACAGAAAGAGGTGCCTCCCAGCCTGATGTTTTGGGTATAGATGAAATCATAGTGCTGAAACAGGCCGATGAGGTGGTTCTGGTTCTCCTTGGATCTGAGCTCCTTTCCCAGCAGCAGGCCGTAGGCATAGACGGTCCAATAGGCCTGGTCGCTGATGTGTGCCGATGCCTGGAGGGTGAAATAATCCAGGGGCTTGCGCTTCTCCGTCCCGATAAAGGGATCGCCGTAGGCCATGATGAC
>JAUXEH010000093.1 GCA_030620655.1 Candidatus Aminicenantota bacterium
CCATTTTTTCAGATCTTCGTTGTACTTTTCAGGCTTTCTGGTAGCTGTGATCAGGGCGATGATGTATTTCTCGATACTCTCCGAGACATGGATGTCATGGATCTGCGCCCGGGCGGCGAAGATGTTCTCCTGCGCGATCTTGACGGCCTCCCCGGCCTTGGTTTTTCCCTTGATTTCTTCATCCCTCACCAGGCGCAGGACCTTCTGCTCCGAGGCTTCATCGGGATAATCAATGTACACATGTAGCAGGAACCGGTCCATCTGGGCCTCCGGCAGGGGATAGGTCCCCTCCTGTTCGATGGGATTCTGGGTGGCCAGGACTATGAACAGGTCGGGCAGCTGGTATGTCTTACCGGCAACGGTCACCTGACGCTCCTCCATGGCTTCCAGGAGCGCGGCCTGCACCTTGGCCGGGGCCCGGTTGATCTCGTCGGCCAGGATCAGGTTGTTGAATATGGGGCCGGGCTGGAACCTGAACTGCTCCTCCTCCCCTTCGCCGTAATAGACTTCGGTGCCGGTTATGTCGGACGGCAGGAGGTCCGGGGTGAACTGGATCCGGCTCAGGCCGGCCTCCAGCACCCTGGCGATGCTCTTTACCGCGCGGGTCTTGGCCAGACCGGGAAGCCCCTCCACCAGCACGTTGCCGTTTGCCAGGAGCGCGAAGATCAGCCGCTCCACCACATAATCCTGTCCGATGATGGACTTCTGGACCTCGTCCTTGAGTGTCTTGACTGCATCCAATGCAGGCCGAGCTGAGTTGGCCATTTTCCCTCCTCCAACGTTTTCTTCCAGACCGGTGGTTCTCGATCGTCGATATGAAAAGACTTTACTAAATTACTCTCGAATTGTCTATCGGGCCGGACTCTCAGGACCGCTCCCGGTTGACCAGGCCGCGCCCATGGGCGTAGAATGGAAAAACGAGGGACAATTCCCATGAAATCGCAGACAGGAAAAATAGGCATCCTGATCTGGGGTGCCCTTCTGCTTGCGGTGCTGATGGCAACGGGCAGCGCCTGGGGCGAAGGTCCGCAGGAAAAGAAACAGTCCGTGGTTCCCGAGCCCACGCTCAAGGCGGGAAAGACGCACCGGTATTTTTTCGGGGACGGATACCGCGATCTCTGGACAACGGCGATCGAGGTCGATGTGCTCGACCTCAGGAACTATGCGGGCGGCCTCACCATCACGGGAACCGGGAAAGGGAAGCAGAGCCTGGGGCTGCGCTTCGTGGGCGCGGACGGAAGGCCCTACACCTTTCGGCCTCTCAAGAAATCCATGCTCGACCTGATCCCCGAATTTTTTTATGACACCTTCGTGGAAGATATCACAGCGGATCAGCTCAAGTCCGCTTTCCCCACCGCCCCTCCGGTCATTCCTGTCATCCTGGATGCGGTCAGCGTGCTCCACGCTACTCCCCAGCTCATCGTCATCCCCGACGACCCGTACCTGGGTGAATATCGGGACCATTTCGCCGGGATGCCGGGGACCATCGAAGAGTGGCCGAATGAAGGAAAGGACAAAACCCCCGGTTTTGCCGGGGCCACGGAGATACACAGCACGGATGAGCTGTTTGAATTCCTGAGAAGCGATCCGTCGGAACGGGTGGATGCCCACAATCTCCTGGTGGCTCGCCTGGTGGACATCCTGATCGGAGACTGGGACCGGCACCAAGGCCAGTGGCGCTGGGCCAACGTGGGCAAGGGAACACCTCCGGCCTGGCTGCCCATCCCCGAGGACAGGGACCAGGCGTTCGCTCGATACGACGGGGTTCTGTTCGGGCCCACACGGGCGGTCGCCCCCCAGCTCACGAAATTCGGGCCCAAATACAACCGTATCTACGGGATGACCTGGAACGGAAGGCGTGTGGACCGAAAGTTCCTGACGGGTCTGAGCAAATCCGATTGGGAGAAGGCCGCACTCGAAGTCCAGTCCCGGGTCGACGACGATGTCATCGAGAAGGCTCTGAAGCAGCTGCCCCCATCGCATTACGACCTGATCGCGGAAGACATCGCAGAAAGCCTGAAGGCCCGGCGCGAGAAACTTCCCGAAGTAGCGGAGAAATTCTACGATCATCTGGCCGGTGAGGTCGATGTCCATGCCACGAACCAGGCCGAGGTGGTGGAGGCGGTCCGGCTCGACGACGGGTACCTGGATCTTTCCATCTACGCCATGGAAAACGGCCGGAAGAAGCACTCGCCGTATTATTTCCGGCGCTTCGATCACAAAGAGACCAGAGACGTCCGCGTCTTTCTGTACGGCGGGGACGACCGGGTCGTCGTTCGGGGTGAGGGCCTGCCTCATATCAACCTGCGCATCGTCTGCGAGGCCGGACAGGATGAGGTGATCGACGCCTCCCAACACGGCGGCACCAAGGTCTATGACTCCAGGCAGGAGGGCGGCGTTTCCGCCCAGGGAGCCAAGGTGAACCGGCGGATCTACACCCCACCCGAGCAGTCGCTCTTCGGCCCCCCCCCCAGAGACTGGGGGCACATGATCCGTGCCGCCGGCACGGTCAACATGAACGCCGACCTGGGATTCCTGATGGGGGCGGGGCTCAGCCTGGAGCGCTACGGCTTCCGCAGGAAACCGTTCGCCACCAAGTGGAGCGGGAGCCTCGCCTATGCCTCGAAACTGCGGACTTTTCGGTTGGATCTCGGTTTTGATCATACCTGGGAGAACTCCTGGCAGATGATGCAGCTGGAACTGCTGGCCTCGGGAATCGAGACGATACACTTCTACGGCTTGGGAAACGAAACCGAGGCGCCCGAGGATCCAGGCACCGCAAGCGTCGTCCGAAACGTCGTGCATCTGAAGCCCGCATTCACTTTTGTCCTGAGCCCCTACTGGAGGCTTCAGGCCGGGATGCTCTTTGAATACTCGCAAACCAGGGACGATCCGGACTCCATTCTGGGCCAGACCGACGTCCTCGGATCCGGTGAGTTCTGGCAGGGGGGATTCACGGCTCAACTCGAGCTGGATGCCCTGGACTCGCATGCCTGGCCCAGCCGGGGCGTTTATTTCAGGTTTGCCGGCGAGTATTTCCCCGCTTTGGCCTTCGAGAATTCCGGGGAGTACGGCGCGGTCGAGGGACGCCTGACCGGAGTCATACCGGTCACCAAGAGTTTCACGATCGCCAGCCAGGTTGGGGGGAGACAGGTGTGGGGAGACTACCCCTACCACAAGGCCGCAATCCTCGGAGGCAGCAGGACGCTGCGGGGCTATGACCGGGAGCGCTTCGGCGGCGATGCGTCCCTCTACGCCAACCTGGAGGCGCGCTTCCCCATCTCCAAGTTCTACGCCTTCCTGCCGGGCGAGTTCGGCCTGTTCGGTTTCGTGGACACGGGACGGGTATTCTACGGAGGCGAAAGCTCCAACAAATGGCACACGGGATACGGAGGCGGGCTGTGGTTGGCCCCCCTGCTGCGGGAGTTCACCATGAGCCTGGCGGTGGCCGGCAGTGAAGAGGGAACCCGGATCTACGTCACCTTCGGGATGGGATATTGATACCCGCCCCCGAGGATACCTTTAAAATCCTCAGGTCAAGAGTGTTCCCAGCTTTTGCAGCACCTCGGAGATGACCGAAGGAGGAAGCGTGCCTATCTTGTGGGCCTCCCGGGCCCTCCAGTCCAGGCTCTTAACCTGATCGGACAAAACGACACCGGAGACCGGGAGCCCTGCCGGTAGAGGGACCTCGAAGGGATACCCTTTCGCCTGATGAGTGATCGGACAGAGAATGGCCAACCCGACTTTCTTGTTGTAGGCTCTCGGTGAAAGGACCACAGCCGGACGCCTTCCCGACTGTTCATGCCCCTTTTGGGGACGGAGAGTGATCCAGACGACATCACCCTGGTCTGGAGAAAACGGCTCCGGACCTACCATATCTCGTCGCCCTCAGCAGGATCGGTATCCCACTCCCGGTGGATGTTCCGCTCGTCAACCCCGGCCAGCAGCTCCTCCAAGCTCCACCTGGGTTCTTTTACCGGAGTTGAGATCAGCGCTCCTTCTTTCATCATCAATTCAAGAGACGAACCGGGATGCAGTCCCATCTCATCAGCATACGGTTTGGGAATCCGAATTCCCAGGCTGTTCCCCCATTTCTGAACACGCGTCTTCATGGCCGCTCCTATGTATATACATAATATATACATTTTGAGGTGACCTGTCAAGAAGACAAGGGCGACACGAAGCTACTTCATGTTCAAGCGCTGGCGGAGGAGCTGCTCGAGCTGGCGGAAGGAGGGGACATCCGGATAGATCTCGACCAGGCGGGAGGCGTATTTCAGGGCGTCTTCGAACCGGCCCAGGTCGCGGTTCATGGTGGCCAGGGCATAGAGGAGGTCGCGGTCAAAGGGATGCCGCTCCAGGGCCTGTTCGAGAACCGTCAGGGCTTCCTGTGAACGCCCCTGGGAGTTGAGGGCGACACCGTAGACATAGCTGAAGCGGTTGTTTTCCGGCCCCAGCTCGGCCGCGTTTTTCAGGGACGACAAGGCCTGCCGGATATTCTCCTCCCGGACATACAGGAGGCCCAGGGCATGGTGGAGATCTGCGACATCCGGATTCAAGTCGATGCCCTTTCGCAAAATCTTTTCGCCATCGGCCTCCCGACCCTGGGTGCGGTAGAGGTCAGCCAGGTTGATGTAGGTGAATGGGAGCATGGGCTCCATCTCCAGGGCCTTGCGATAGGAGGCCTCGGCCGCTTCCTGGTTTCCTTCGAGGGCGGCCAGCACACCCAGGTTGAGGTGGGCCGTGGGGTGATCGGCGTTGAAGTGCTGCACCTGGCGGTACTCCTCCACCGCGCTGGCAAGCCACCGCCGTTCCTCTGATGTCAGGGACCCCGGTGGGGCGCCGCCCAGCATGAATGCGGCCCGGACCCGGACCAGGCGCACGGGATCGCGCAGCAGGTGTTTGATGTGGTGGACACGTTCTTCCGCGCCCAGCATCTCGAATCCCTGGACCGCGGTCATACGGATGAGCGGGTCGTTGTCATACGCGGCCCTTTTGAGCGCCTCTAACGTCTGGTTGAAGGGGTATTGGGGAAGCAGGCTGAGGGCCGTGGCCCGGACCATGAGTGGGGCCTGGGAGTCGTTCGCCAGGGAAAGCAGGCCGCCCCGGGCCTCCGGGTATCCGCGCCGGCCGGCGAAGAAGACCTCGCCGTAATGGGTCTGTCCATCCTGAAGGTCTCCGTACCATTTATGCGTGAATTCCGCGGCCCATTGGTTGGTCTCGTCCTTGTGGTCATGGCACAGGATGCAGGCGTTGGGTGTTTCCAGCCGGTCGGCCAGATCCGGGCGCGGCACCCGCATGCTGTGATCGCGGCGCGGGTCGACCACCATGTAGGTGCGCTCCCGCATGTGGCACTCGACACACAGGGCGCCTGTGGACTCGTCCTTGTGGAAATGGTGGGAATGCCCTCCGTATTTCTCCGGCATGTGGCAGCGGAAGCACAAGGCATTGCCCTGGGCGAAGACCCGGGCGCTGTGGGGCTCGTGGCAGTCCCGACAGGACACGCCGGCCATGTACATCTTGCTCTGCAGGAAGGATCCGTACACATAGACCTCATCGTAGATCTGGCCATCGGGATAGTAAAGCTGCTCCTCCAGCAGGCTGGGCCAGTGGGTGTCCATGAACGAGCGGCCGTGCACATATTCCTGGTAGATGTTGGTCCTGCGTGCGTGACAGCGGGCACAGGTCTCGACCACGGTTTGGGCCTGGCGCGGCACACTGCGCTCCGCGGTCCCCTTCTCGGTGTCCCTGAACACCCAGGTGCCGCCGTCGTCGTCTTTCAGACGCAGCACCAGGCCGAGGTAGCCTGACGTCTCGATCTGCTGTCCCCTGTCCGCCGCCTCGGCCCAGCGCACGTGTTCGGAACCGGGGCCGTGGCAGGCCTCGCAGGACACATCGATCTCCGTCCAGGTCGTGTCGTACTGCTCGCTAAAACGGTCATAGTTCTTGCGCACCCTGGTGGAATGGCACTCGGCGCACATGTAGTTCCAGGTCTGTGTGATGCGGGTCCAGAAGAGGATGTCATCGGGCGCGATGCGCTCCTGATCATAGATGTGGAACCAACGCTGCCCGCCCTCCTCCGCGGGGCGGGTGTCCCAGCAGAGCGGCAGGCACTGAAAGGCACCCCCGGGAAACTTGATCAGGTACTGCTGGAGCGGACGGACACCGAAGACATACTTGACCTCGAAATCGCGGAAGTCGCCCCCGGTGCCTTCGGTGTTCACGTAAAACCGGCCCTCCCGTTTAAAGAAGCGTGATGTGATCGCATGCTGGGTGAAGGTCGCGTCGTCGAAATCGCCGAGCACCGTCGCCTCCGTGGCCTCGTCCATGGCCAGGTCATGATCGGATCCGACAAAAAGATCATACTGGTTCCTGTGGCACTCGATGCAGGCCTGGCGGCCGACATACTCCGGCTGTACGGCCGCTGCCCGTGCATCGGAGCGCTGGGATGCGGGCTGATCCCCAGATTTCTTGCAGCCGAAAGAAACGAACGAGGCTGAGAGCAGAACCGGAATAATAATGCGATAGAGTTGCTTCATGTTATCCCCATCCCATGGTAATCATGATGGATACACGTTACTTGCTCACCCCGAAAAATGCAAGCCGCAGACAATTGGGGACAGGCCCCAATTGTCTGTCTAATTGCACCTGTCCCCATTTTTCGGTATGATACCTGCGACCCTCATGAAGAACCCCGAAGGCAGCCTGACCCGTCGCCGATTCCTCGGCAAGGCGGCGCTGGGCTGTGCTGTGGGAGCCGGGGCCTTGGCTGCGGCAGCCGCCCTCCGCAGTGTCTTCCCGTCACTGACACGCACCAAGAAGGTCTTCACGGTCGGATACCTCACCGATTTTCCGATAAACACGTTCACCCTGCTCCCTGAACACAAGGTCTTTATCCTGAGGGACCACGAGGGCGTTCGGGCCGTCTCCGCCGTGTGCACGCACCTGGGCTGCGTGCTTAAGCGGGTCGAGGATGAGTTTCGATGTCCCTGTCACGGGTCCCGGTTCGATGACAGCGGGCTGGTCCTGTCCGGCCCGGCCCCCAGCGCGCTTCCCTGGTTCAGGATGGACCTGGCGCCGGACGGTCAGCTCCGCGTTCACACCAACCAGAGGACCCATCCCACGGACACGTTCAAAATTTTCTGACCATGACCGACATCCCTTCAGACAGCCGGAGATTCCGCATCCAGAAGGTTTCGCGCAACTTTTTCCTGCACATCCATGCGCCCCGTGTCAATCTCCGCAGCCTGAAATTCACCACCACCTTCGGCCTGGGGGTGGCGCTCGCATTCCTCTTCCTGATCCTCATCCTCACCGGAGTGCTGCTGATGCTCTACTACACCCCCTCCGTGGGGCAGGCCTACACGTCCGTCAAGGACATTGTGTACGTGGTCAAGGGCGGCCGCTACCTCCGCAACCTGCACCGCTGGGCTGCGCACGGCATGGTGATCCTGGCATTCCTGCATCTGATCCGGACTTTCTTCACGGGGGCCTACCTCAAGGGACGGACGCTCAACTGGATCATCGGCGTGGCCATGCTGCTGGTCACACTCTTCCTGAGCTTCAGCGGGTATCTGCTCCCCTGGGACCAGCTGGCCTTTTGGGCGGTCACCATCGGGTCCAACATCGCCGCCTCGGCCCGGGAGCTCACGGACGCCCTGGGCATGACCCATCTCTTCGACCCGGGAGGATTCGTAAAGAAACTCCTGATCGGTGACGAGGTGGTGGGCCAGGAGGCGCTCACTCGCTTCTACATGCTGCACATCATCTTCCTGCCCTTGACACTCCTGGTCCTCATGGGGGTTCACTTCTGGCGCATCCGGAAGGACGGGGGGCTCGTCAGGCCCGAGGGCGACAACACGCAAGACATCCACACCTGGCCCACCGCCCTGTGGGCCGAACTAGCCGTGCTGGCGGTCACATGCGCCGTATTGATGGCGGCCGCTTTTTTCTTTGATGCCCCGCTCAAAGAGCTGGCCAATCCCCTTCTGCCGGAGAACCCAGCCAAATCCCCCTGGTATTTCCTCGGGATCCAGGAACTGGTCTCCTTCTCCGCGTTCGCCGGGGGCATCATCATCCCACTGCTCTTTGTCGCTTTCCTGGTGTCTATTCCCTTCCGGGATCGAGAAGATACTCATTGCGGTGTGTGGTTTTCCGGTGCCGCCGGGAAAAGGGTGATCCTCGAGTCCCTGATCTTCTCCGGGGCGATGACGATCGGCATCCTTTTCTTCCAACTGAATTTCGGATGGCTGGGGGACTGGTTCGCCGGAATCCCCCAGCTCCTCATCATTTTCGTCAATCCAGGTACCGTGCTGGCCGCCGCCTTCGTGGTGTGGTCATTTTACATTCGCAGGAGAACCGGGTCCGCCCACCACGCCGCCATGGCCCTCTTTACCTGCGCCCTGGTCGGCCTCATTATTTTTACCTTTGTCGGGGTATGGTTCCGCGGGCCCGACTGGGAATTCTTCTGGCTGAGATCACACTGGCCGGTCCAATAGGATGAGTGAAAAGGAAGAACGCCTCAACCGACGCTTCCAGCGGATGACCCTGGCCGGCAGCCTGGTCTTTATTCTTTTTCTGGTCGCGGCCGCCCTGAAAGAGAGCCGGCCGGAATGGCGTCGATACCAGGCTGAATACGCAAAACTGGTCCTGAACCGGTCACAGGGACCGGAGGGGGCCCCGGCTGCCCGAATGGAAAGACTGAGGATCCGGCAGGTGCTGCTGGATAATCTCGAGCGCACGGACCGCTGCCTCACATGTCACATCGGGACGACAGATCTGAATATGCAGGACCAGTCCCCCCCGCACCGCACCCACAGCGGGAACCTCCTCGAACACCACCCCGTGTCCCGCTTCGGATGCACCATCTGTCATGCCGGTCAGGGACTGGCGGTCGATAAACAAAATGCCCACGCCCGCTCCCGGGATGTCCACTGGCCCACTCCCCTGCTCTCCCTCGATTACCTGGAATCGTCCTGTGGGCAGTGCCACCTGGCCATCTTCGGCGACAGCACTCCCCTGGAGGGGACCGAGACATTCCGGAACGGCCTCCGCGTATTCCGCCAAGAGGGCTGCCTGGGCTGCCATAAGGCTCGGGAAGTGGGCGGCACGATCGGGCCGGATCTTACGGTCCAGGGAGAAAAAACCCGGCACGAATACGATTTTTCCCGCATTACGGGGGAACGGACCGTGAGCAACTGGCTTTACAGCCATTTCAAGGACCCCGAGATGGTCTCCCCCGGGTCCCAGATGCTGGCCTTGGACCTGGACGAAAGCGAGATCCAGGCGCTCATCACCTTCACCTTTGGAATGGCCAAGCCGGACATCCCGTTCGAATATTTTTCCCTCGAGACGCTCCAGGAATTCAAGGGCCAACGGAGCAGGTTGAAAGGGGGCGAGGCCTACCCCATGCTGTGTTCGGCCTGTCACGGCAAGGAGGGCGAGGGAAAAGGCTACCAGGCGTATAAGACCGGGATCCCCTCCCTGGGCAATCAGGACTTCCTGTCCGTGGCGTCCCAGGATCTGATCGCCTTCACCATCATGCACGGCCGCAGCGGCCGGCAGATGGCGGCCTGGCTGCCGCGGTTCTCCGGTCTGGCGACCGCAGAGATCCAGGGCCTGGCGGCGCATGTTAAGGCGCAGCGCCCGGTCAGGTCGGACCTGGCCGCGGTTCAGCGATCACGAGGTGCCGGCCCGGCGGGAAATGAGCTGTATCAGAAGAACTGCGTCATGTGTCACGGAGAGGGCGGCAGGGGCGCACAGGTCATCACCATCTCCAACACCGACATGCTGGCCGCCGCCTCAGACGAGTTCCTTTATAAGACCATCGTCAGGGGCCGGAGAAACACGGCCA
>JAUXEH010000131.1 GCA_030620655.1 Candidatus Aminicenantota bacterium
CCTTGACGATGGAGGCATTCTTGAGACGGGACGCATCCGGGTTTCTTAAGATAATGAGGTTTTCCCTGCTGTAACCCAGGTCCTTCGTCTCTGAGTACCGCACCTGTTTGAGGACGGTCAAGGTACAGACGATGAGCGCACTGGCGATGAAAAACTGAACCCCCACCAAAATCCTACGCAGCCTGGCGCGCGAAGGTCCCCGGGAGGCTCCGGATCGGAAAATGACCGCCGCAGGGAAACGGGACAGGAATAATGCCGGATAGGAGCCCGCCAGCAGGCCGACCACCAGCACCATGGCCGCTACCGCGGGCAGGATCCAGGGCGTTGACAGGAGAGCCAGGTTTAGGCTTTTCCCGAGGTAAGCATCCAGCCGGGGTTTGAACAGGGAAAAGAGCAGGAGCCCCAGCCCCATTGCGATCGTGGTGAGGAGGAGAGATTCCAGCAGGAACTGATTAATGAGGTGCGTGCGCACGGCACCGCAGGTCTTGCGAATTCCGACCTCTTTCATCCTCCCCGCGATCTTGGCTGTGGAGAGGTTGATGAAGTTTATGGCGGCGATGATCAGGATCAGCAGGGCTATGGCAGAGAAAACGTAGATACGCGTGAAGCTGCCCGAATTGTCCAGGTCATTGTTCATGCCCAGGGTCTCGTTTTCGAGATAGATCCTGCCAAGCGGCTGCAGGTAGTACGATGCGTCTTGCTCTTTATCAGAAAGGTGCGACAGGGCCACTGCGGTGATCTTCTCGCCCACGGCCTTCGGGTCCGCTCCCTTACCGAGATGCACAAATGTTGTGATCGATCCCCAGCCTTCCCATTTCGTCATCCTCTCCCCATGGGTCTGCTGGAGGGTGGCAAAAGAGGCGATCATGGGCACATTGAGGACGGTGTTGGAAGGCATTTTCCGCATCACACCTGTAACCTGAAAATCATACGTCTCACCCAGAGACAGCCTCAGGGTCTTACCCATTGGATCCGTGTCACCGAAGTACTTCCTGGCCAGGTCTTCATCGATGACAACGGTGAAGGGTGACTCCAGGGCGGTCCCCGGATCGCCCCTCTCGAAGGGAAGGGAGAAGACGTCCAACATCTCCTGACCGGCGAAGAACATCTTCGCTTCCCTGAAATCCCGGTCCCTGACGCTGACCGGAATGTAGCGGCGCCTCAAAATGCGGACGCACTCCTCGACCTCGGGGATGGATTCCCGTGCCGCCGGTCCGAGGGGGGCGCAGACCACGGCGTTGATGAGGACCCTCCCTCCCATGGGAATGCGGCCGTTGACCCTGAAGATCTGATCCCTTTGGGGATACATGTTCTCGAAGCTCATCTCATGGATGACGTAGCCGGCCATGAGCAGGCAGGCGGCCAGTCCCACTGCCAGACCGACGATGTTGAGCAGGGCATATCTTTTGTGCCTGAGAACGTTCCGATAGGCCAGTTTGAGATAGTTTTTAAACATGGAGGCACTCCAGGGCGGCTTTTTCGTTCCCTAATAAAGACGCATGAACCGCGGAATTCGTTTACTGAGAGGGCGTTTTTCTAGTCCCGCGCGAGCAAAAGAGCCTTTTCCGTACCCCCCAGAGAGACGTCCATCAACTCGTGATAGCCCTGTTGAAGAGACTTTTGGTAAAGTGAATATTCTATGTAGATGAGCCGGTCCCTCGGCCTGTTCTTATCGAACATGTTTCCTTCGAAAAGGCTTTGTGAAGGGAACAGGATGATGAGGTCGGGCCTTTCCCGGAGCACCTTCTCGATTACCAGCCCGGTCTTTTGCAAGTTATTTACTTCGTGGGACAGGATGCGGGCAATGGCCCGGTCTGTGAGTCCGAGGAGGTCGATCGAACTCATCCTTGAATAGTAGGGCACGGCTCCCTGCCTCCGGAGGGCAATGTGAGTCTGCTCAGGGAAGTCCTCACGAATCTTCAGTCCAAGCTCCTTGAGATGCGAGGCGTTCAAGACGAAGTAGGGGTAGACATCCTGGTTCCGGACGGCTTTTTCAGTCTGATAGATATTCGCACCTGCATAGACCAGGAGGAGTGCCGCGGCTGCCGCGTAGGAGAACCCTCGGTTCTTCGCTTTTCCCTCTGCTGGAGACAGATTCCCGACCAAGACGAAGGTCATGCACGCCACGATCGGCATAATGGGCAGGAAAAACCGCCCGAATGCCATCCAATCCCCGCTGTAGGTCATGAAAATCACCTGGCCGGCACAGATCAGCAGCGGAAACGTGTATGTCTTCCTCCCGCCCTTTATCAGCACCAGCGCAGGTAGTATAAGAAGCAGCGGCGTGCCCGACAGCAGGCCGTTCAGGAAGTTCTGCAGGAAGGCATTGGTCCCGTACTCCACGAACGTAGCACCGGGCTTGGCGTAAAACGTGTTGGGGAAGATATCGTTGAAATAGAGGTACCTGAAGCCGAGGAACAAGAGGTAGATGCTGCCGAAAAGCAGGGGAGCTTTCAGTGTTCTCCCCCAGCCTTTTTTTTCCCGGGAAAGGATTTTCTGAAGCACATGGTAAGACGCGGTCAGCAGGAAAAAGAGCGCACCCTCGGGGCGTGTCAATGCAACCGCCAGGAGTGTTCCGTAAAGAAGGTAGCTGTGACGAGAGGAAGGATCTCCTTCGAGCCTTTTGTTGAGATAAACCGCAAGCAGGAGGAGGAACGTGTAGGCCACGGTCTCCATCCCGGACATCGCGTAGTAGGCCAGGCTGGTTGAGAGGGACACGAACAGGGCACAGAGGCCGGCGGGTACGGCGTCCAGGCCGAGGGACAGGGCCGTCCTGTAAGACAGGAAAACCAGCAGGACGCTGATAAAAACAGATAGAGTCTTGGCGGCCCACAAAACAGAGATCCCCAGCAGCTTGGCAAGTGCCAGTATCAGGACCCAGAGAAAATTGGAAAACCCTTCGACCCTTTCCCCGGCATTGAAAACCAGCCCGTTTCCTTGGGCCAGGTTTTCGGCGTATCGGAAGGAGATGAACGAATCATCGCATGTCCAGTTCAAGAAGACGAGTTGATGCGAGCACAGGATCAACAATGCCGGTAACAGGATAAGGATCTTTACCCGCTGGGGCGGCAGCGCAGTTGTCATGATCAAGGTCCCTTATGAGGATCGCTGATATTGTATAAAAAAAAGAAGATAAAATCGCCTGCCAAGAATTATCCAGAAAAGCGCATCCCAGATTTGACATGGACCACTACCTGACATTACATTAAACAACATGCATGACCATAAGTGTTCCGACCTGTCAGACCGCAGGCAGTTTTTGAAAGGAATCCTGGCCACCGGGGCCTTCTCCTGCTTGGGTTGCAGTCATTTGCTGGCTCATTCGCTTTCTCCACCCACGCACCGGAAGCCGCCACAGGACCACAAGTTTCTCGATGGTTCCGGCATGTCGTATCAGGAGATCTTCGATTTCGCTTATAAACTCTACACCATACCGCTGCTGCAGAAAATGGCCGAGCAGATGGGGAGAGATCAGTTCTTAAACATGCTGAAGGCCATATCCACGGAAATCGGGCTGGTGGAGGAGACGCGGGACTTCTGGAGCGGTCTGCTGGACAGTGTGTTCTGGACCCATGTGATCACACGGGAGATCATCGAAGATTCCGATACTGCTTTGAGGTACAACGTTACCGAATGTCTGTGGGCCAAAACTTTCCGCGAAGCCGACGCCGGTGACATCGGTTTTGCGCTGTTCTGCTATCCGGATTTCGCCAGAGCTCGGGTCGCACACCGCAAACTCACCCGCACAAAAACCCTGATGCAGGGTGATGAACACTGCGACTTCTATTTTGAAATGGGCGATCGAACCTGATGGTGTGACTATTCATAGCGGAGGGCCTCGGCCGGATTAGAGAAAGAAACCTTGACCGTCTGATAGACGACCGAGAGCACCGCTGCAAATAGAGTAAATAAGGCAGTGGCCAGGAAGATGAACGGAGAGACCTCACCAGTGTAGGCCCAGGCGAACCGAAGGAACTTGATCAGCAGGAAATAAGTCAGGGGCCATGCGATGAGGTTGGCGATCGCGACCTGCTTGAGGAATCCGAAAAGGAGCATCCGGGTTATCCCGGGCACCGAGGCTCCCAGGACCTTGCGGACCCCGATCTCCCGGGTCCTGCGCGTCACGGTGTAGAAGGCCATGGCCACAAGCCCCAGGCAGGAGATGAATACGGCCACGGCCCCCAGAACGCCGAAAACCGCGGACATCTGACCGATATAATCATAGGCGGACTCAAAACGGTTTTCCAGGGTGGAGTACCCAAAAGGGGTCCCCGGATTGAGGGCCTGCCATTTCCGCTCGATGAAATCGATGACATAGGTTAACTGCGATCCACTCGTCTTGACCAGAAGGTATCCTGCCGCGGATTCGTCCAGGTAGAGCAGGGATGGCACGATCTTGAAGTGGGCATTATCGAAGAGAAAATCCTCGGCAATCCCGATAACCGGGCCTTCTTTGTCTCCCAGTTTCAGGATCTTACCAAGCGGTCTTTCCCACTGCAGTTGACGGACCGCGGTTTCGTTCAGGATGAAAGCCGACCTGTCATCGTATTCCCGGGAGAAGCTCCGGCCCTCAAGTATCCGCAGCTCTATGAGCTCGACAAAATCCAGGCCCACGCCATAGGTGTTCATGGTCCAGGCCTCGTTCTCGCCCAAGCCTTCCGGAATGACCTGGTTTTCCGTGGCCCAGTTGATGGGCCGGGAACTGGCCGCGGCCACGGCTTGGATTTCCGGATGCCGGGACAGTTCCTCCTTCAGGGGCTGGATTCGATCACGGGCTTCAGGGGGAATGATGACAGTTATCACATTCTTGTAGTCGAAGCCCTGGTCCATCTCCGCCATGAATCCCACCTGCTGCTGTATGGCCAGGGCAAAAACGATCAGAAGGATGGACAGGCCGAACTGCGAGACCACCAGGACTCTGCGCATGGTACTTCCCCTACGGCCGACCTGAAGGTTCCCCTTGAGAACCTGTATGGGCGTGAATGAAGAAAGAAAAAACGCCGGATAGCTCCCGGAGAACACTCCTACCAGGAGGATGCCCACCAGAAGCAGGAGGCCAAGCCAGGGATACGCCCAGAGAGACAGCGTGGCATCTTTCGCGATGTAGGTGATGAACAGCGGCCGCAGCAGATAGAAGAACGCCAGGGTCAGAGGGATGGAGAGGACCGCCATAATGACCGATTCTCCCAGGAACTGCCTGATCAACTGCAGTCTCCCAGCGCCGACGATCTTGCGCATGCCGATCTCTCTGATACGATGCCCGTACCGGGATGTGGAAAGGTTCATGAAGTTGATCGCCACAACTACAAGCAGCACGCCGGCCATGGCTAACAGGAAATACGCGATGGTCAGCTTGGGATCGAAGTCCAGTTGGGTCACCAGGTCCAGCGGTTCGGCCTCGCGCAGGAAGCGAACCAGGGGGAGCAGGAACAGCCGTTCCGGAGTATCGGGAGAGGCGGGGTAATGTTTCGTGATGAATCCGGAGAGCTTCTCTTCCAGTCGGGCGGGTGATGCTTCCTCATGCAGCTTGATAAATGTGGTCTGGCTGTTGACCGTCCAATCATCCATCCACGTGTACAATGTCCTTACGGTCTCCATGGACACCAGCAAGCCGTAGTAGATGGATGTATTCTTGGGAGGATTCTCCAAAATTCCCGTTATGGAAAGGTCAATGGCGTTGTTCAGTGTCAGTGTCTTTCCCAGCGCCTCGTCTTCACCGAAGTACTTCAGAGCCGCATCCCGAGACAGGACGACCGAATTCGGCTCGGCCAGGGCGGATCCGGGATCCCCCTCGAGCATACGAAAGTTAAAAAAAGATAAGAAATTCGGGTCGACCAGCAGGATGTCGTGTTCGAAGAAGACCTGATCCTGCTGCCGGACAACCATCCTTCCCCGGCGGGAGAGGCGGGTTGCATCCTCGATCTCCGGGAACTCTCCGGTCAAAGCCGACAGGATAGGCGCCGGTGTTACGGCTGTGTTCTGTTCACCCTTGTTGCCGGACTCCAGTGTCTGAACGACCAGATGGATTCGGTCCGCACCATCATGGAAGGTGTCGTAGCTGAAGATGAATCGAGTATACAGTGAGGCTAATATGAATATGGCAAGCCCCAGGGCCAGCCCGAACATTACCAGGAATGAAAATCCCTTGTAGCGAACGATGTTTCGCAGCGCGATCCTGAGGTAATTCTTGAGCATGACTGTACACCTCTCTCTTGGTATCGGCTCACTTACCCTGACGTAACTCATTGAGAGAAAGTTCCGAACCAAGATGCGTGAATGAGGAGCCAAAAGTTAAAACACAAAAGCTGAATTTCCGTATAAAATAAAGAAATAACTATTTCCAGGAGGAACAGAAAAAATGAAAAAGATGAATCCGATCATAACCGGATTGGTGTTTCTGGTGTTGTTTTCGACTTTCGTCTTCGGCGCCGATGACAGAATCGATGTGGAGAATGTGATCAAGGCATCCTATTTCAACGGGGCGTTCAATGATCTGGATACGGAAAGCATGCGGAAGGGATTTCATCCTGACTTCGCCATCTTCTCGGCCAAAGAAAACGAGATAAGCCGTTATCCCCTCGACGTATGGATCAAGGGCATCGAACAGAGGAAGCAAAATCCCGACTTTAACAAGTCTCAGGCCAAGATGGACTGCAAGATCGCCAGCCTCGACATCACTGTCGGGTGCGCGGCAGCCAAGATCGAGATCTCCAAGAACGGGAAAATGGTCTACACCGATTATCTATCCCTGCTGAAATTCGACGACGGATGGAAGATCGTGGCCAAAGTCTATCATGCCCATCCCAGGCAGGATCGCTAGCGTTAGATCTCCAGAGTCCGGACAGGCAATCCCTCCCATCGAACTGCTGGAATATTCAAGGGCTTTTTCATACAATAAATATACTGAAAGCTAAATGAAGGATGAACAGAGCAAAGGGATCTCAGCGCCTCCAGCTCTGACCGTCCTAGGCTGGGACGCTTTTTTCGAAAACGCCATGGCCCCGTACGCCGGGGAGGGGATGATCCCGGCCCGGGTTGTGCGCCAGGATAAGGGGATATATACCGTGCAGGCCCAATCGGGCCGCCTCGCGGCTGGATTGGCCGGCAGGCTCCGGCACGATGCCGCCTCCCAAACCGATTTGCCTGTTGTCGGTGATTGGGTGGCTCTCAAACCACAGCAAAGCGACGGCCTGGCTGTCATACAGGCCGTGCTCGAACGGCGCAGCTATTTTTCACGCAAAGAAGCGGGCATGCGTACGGACGAGCAGATGCTCTGCGCCAATATCGATACGGCCTTCATCGTCAGCTCTCTCGTCGGAGAGCGCGGTTTTGTCCCCCGGCGCATCGAACGCTACCTCACGCTGGTGTGGAATGCGTCCGTAGAACCGGTCGTCTTGCTCAACAAGCTCGACCTCTGTGAGGATGTCGAGTCGCATGTCTCACAAACGGAAGAGGTTGCCCCAGGCGTGCCCGTGTATGCGGTCAGCGCCTTGACGGGAGAGGGGACGGAGGAAATCTTCGCTCATCTCAATCCGGGGAAGACAGCGGTCCTCCTGGGCCCCTCAGGGGTGGGAAAGTCGAGCCTCATCAATGCACTGCTGGGAGAAGACTCTGTCAAAACCGGCCAAGTGCGTGCCGATGACGGCCGCGGCCGA
>JAUXEH010000290.1 GCA_030620655.1 Candidatus Aminicenantota bacterium
ACCAGGAGGGTCTTCCGATCAAGGCGTATGAGCAGGAACTTGCCGCGCCGGTCCACGGCTTCCACCCTGCGGCCTTCCAACCCGTCCTCAAAGGCCTGGGGGGCCTGCCCCCGCAGCATCCTGGGCTGGCAGGAGCGGACGGCCGTGATACGGCGTCCGAGCAGGACATCCTGGAGGACCCGCCGTATGGTCTCGACCTCAGGGAGTTCAGGCATCGGGAGGATCCTTTCTCAGGGAAAAACGGCACCCGCAGTATCCTTGGCGGTAAAGTCCGAGGTCCCGGGAAAGCTCGAGGCTTCGCTTGAAGCCATCTCTTTTTTTGAAGTTCTCTCCCAGGAAGCTAACCCCGAACTCCGAGCCTGCCTCACGGCCGATTCTCAGGATGCGTTCCGAATCCTTGTGCGGAGATATGGTCAGGGTGGTGGTGAAGAACGGGACCCCCAGCTCCTGAGCTTTGCGGGCCGTGGCCCGCAGGTTCACACGGAAGCAAACCGCACAACGGTCTCCTCCCTCGGGTTCGTCTTCCAGCCCCTGCACGGCCCGTCTCCAGGATTCCGGATCGAAGGCAGGGACGATCAGCGAAAATCCCAGCTCCTGGGCCACCTTCCGGGCCTCCGCCAGTCTCTTGTGGTATTCGTTGGCGGGATAGATGTTGGGATTGTGGAAAAAACCGAAGACCTCGAAGCCGGGCGAAAGCTTTTCGAAGACGGCCGTAGAGTCCGGGGCGCAGCAGACATGAAGCAAGACGCCTGGTTTTTTCTTCCCGTTCATATTTTTATAAAGATCCGTCGTTGGTACATAAAATACAGGATAAGCCACACCACCGCAAACCCGGCCAAACCCCGGACAAAGTCGAAGCCGGACCCCAGGTATCGTTCCAGGCCTCCCACGAAGATATCGCTCAGGATCCGGAAGTCGAACAGCCGGGTCGCCACGTACACGGCGATGGCGTTCATGCCGATCACCTTGAACACGAAGGCCCAGCGCCTTTTTTCCCAGACATCGATGACCAGGAAAAAAGCCGCCAGGAGCAGCAGGCACAACCCCCCGGAAAAGAGCACGAAGGAGCTGGTCCAGAGGTGTTTGATGATAGGAAAGGCCAGGCTCCACAGCCAGCCGGCCAGGACACATCCCACACCGGATACGGCCAGACACAGAACCTTGCTGTAAGGCTTCAGGGCAGACCGCAGTAAATGGCCCGCCAGGACCCCCATCAAGACCGTGGCCGCAAAGCCCAGGCTGCTCAGGATCCAGGTGTAGTTGGTGCCGTCCCGGAAGGGCCCCAGGATGAGCCTGTCGATATACATGGCCAGGTTACCCTGGTGAGTCAGGCTGCTTGCCCCGTGACCGGGGACAGGGACCCAAGCCATGAGCGCCCAGAAGACGAGCAGGAGGCCTCCCGTCAAGGCCGCTTGGCCTCTAATATCGAGATACAGCAGCGCCAGGGAGGCGACCAGATACCCGGCCGCGATGGACTGCAGTGTGTTGCTGAAGAGGTGGAGCTGGGACAGGTCGTATTGGAGCAGTTGCCCTTGGACCATCATCCCCAGGATGAAGAGGATTACGAACCGCTTCATGACATGGCCAAGGACCCTCCCCCGGGAATCTCCCAGCGCCGAGCGCTTGGCAAAGGAGAAGGGCAAGGCCGTGCCCACGATGAACAGGAAGAGCGGCATGATGATGTCCCAGAACCGGAAGCCCTCCCATTCTACATGGGTTATCTGGACCCGGATCCACTCCGTGACCGGGCTTTGGAAGATGTCGTGCAGGGCATAAAAGATCCAGGAACCACCGATGATCCAGAACATGTCGAAACCGCGCAGGGCATCCAGGGATTCCAGCCGCCGTTCGGGGCCCTGCTCCGTCATCGCCAGTTTCTTCGTTTCTTCAGATAGGCACGCCAGGTGATGGCCCAGGTCTCCGGGTCGTCGAGCAGGTGGTTCTCCGCCCTGTGCGACACGCTTCTGTGAGGCGCGGTTTTGACCTTTTCCGGCTCTGTATAAGCCTCCTCGACCACCTGTTCCAGGCCGGCCAGGTACTCGTCCAGCTCGGCCTTGGAATAGGCTTCGGTGGGTTCGATGGAGAAGGGCTGGGGCACGATAAAGGGGTGGTGGCTGGACCAGAGATGGAACCCGAAATCCGCCATCCTCAGGGCCACATCCTCGGTCGTGACACCCGTGTCCCGGTGGAGTTGTTCCCAGGAGTAGCGCACCTGCTCGATGCGGTGGTGACCCTTTGCATAGGGCGCGTCCGCCCCCCGGATCTTCTTGATCTTTTCCAGCAGGTAGTTGTTGTTCAGGACGGCGATCCGGGCCACCTCCTTCAGCCCCTCCTCACCCAAGCTCATGATCCAGGCATAGGCGCGCAGGACGACCGGAAACACACCCTGGAAACCCCTCACCTTGCCGATGGAATGGGCCAAGTCGTATCTCAGGCGGTACTGCCCCCCTTCCTCTTCCACCACCGGGACCGGCAGGTACTCAGCCAGCTCGTCCCTCACCCCCAGGGCCCCGATGGCCGGCCCGCCGCAGCCGTGGGGCGATGCAAAGGTCTTGTGCAGGTTGAAGAAACAGAGGTCGAAATCCGCCTCCCTGGCCCGTGTGATCCCCAGGATACCGTTGGCATTGGCCTGGTCGTAGCCGCAGAGCCCGCCGGCTTCGTGCACCATCTCGGTGAACCGCGTTATGTGCGGGTTGAAAATCCCCGTGTCCTCGGGATTGGTGATCAGGAGCCCGGCGGTTCTCTCCGACACGGCCTCCCGGATGGCCTCCTCCTCCACGTAGCCGTCCTCATTGGTGTAGAGTGTTATGATCTTGTAGCCCTTGACCGCGGCCGCGGCCGCATCCGAGGGATGGGAAAAGATCGTGGTGATGATCTCGTCCCGGCCGCCGGCCTCACCGCGGTTTTCATGATACTTGTGGATGATCGACGCCATAGCCAGGATGGCGGCCGCCCCGCCTCCGGGCTGCAGTGAGAAGCGATCCATGCCCGATATCTCGCGCAGGAAGAGATCCACCGAGTGCATTATCTCGAGCGCCCCCTGCACCGTGCCCTCATCCTGGAGCGGGTGCAGGTCGGCCACCTGGGGCGAGGCGGCCAGCACCTCGTTGATCTTGGGGTTGTACTTGGTGGTGCAGGTTCCCTGGCCGATGTCCACGTTGAGGTCCGCACCCAGGCATTGCTGCGAGAGCCTGAGGAAGTGCTTGAGGACCCGCATCTGCCCTACCTCAGGAAGGGCCGGAGGCTCTTTGCGCCTCATGGGCTCCGGGATGGCTGAGATCCCATCCCCTGCCCGATCTGCGACTTCCTGCTCGACCGGGGGGACCACGATCCCCTGTTCTCCCGGCGTGTGCAGTTCGAAGATCACGGGCTCATCCCACTTCGCCTGGTGGAAGTTCCTGACCTTTGCGTCTTTTTTTCCGGTCATGATCAGCCCCTCCCCTCTTCCGCGAGTAACTCTGCCAGCGCATCCACCAGCGTGTCCAGGTCCTCCTGAGTGTGAACCTCTGTCACGCAGTACAGGGCTGACTGCCCCAGGTCGGGAAACTCGGAGCTCAGGTCTCTCCCGCCGAAGATCTTCCTGTCCAGGAGGAACGTGTTGATCTCTTCCACCGTCTTCCCGGTCCCGTTGAAATCCACCACACATTCCTTGAAATGGGCGTTCCGAAAATGCGGGGCTCGGACTCCGGGAAGCCCTGAAAGGCGCCGCATCAGGTACTGAGACCTCTGCAGGATGACCTGCCCCAAGTCCCGCATACCTTGAGGCCCCATGAGCGAGAGATAGACCGCGGCCGTGATTCCCCAGAGTGCGGCGTGCGTACCCACGAACTCCCTGCCCTTTTCCCGGCTGTCGAAGGACGTGCGCTCGTAGGCCACATCTCCGAATCCGTACTCCCCCTCGACTCGGGTCCGCGTGATGCCGAAGAGCCGGGAAGGGTACTCCATGACAAACCGCGGGTCGTCATGGGTGGCGATGAAGCCGGCCAGCCCCCCGCCGTAGCTTAGGTGCATGCCCAGGCCCTGGATTTCGCCGCACACGATGTCGGCCCCATATTGGGCGGGCGGGATCAGGACACCCAAGGAGGTGGGGTCCGCGCCCACCAGGAATAGGGCCCCCCGTGCGTGCAGCAGGTCGGCCATCTCCTGCCCCCGGCTCTCTATGAATCCGAGATAAGACGGATTTTCGACATACAGTCCGGCCGACTCGGGTGTGAGTTTTCTCTCGAGGTCACGCAGGTCTATCAGGCCT
>JAUXEH010000126.1 GCA_030620655.1 Candidatus Aminicenantota bacterium
ACCTTTCAGGCGAGCCAAGCTAAGAGAGGGTAGGTTGGGTCGGCGCTTCGTTGCAAAGAATTTGCGGTGGTATACCACAGCTTCATCCTTTGCGCCTCGCATCTACGGCAATCTCAACTCGTGAATAATCCAGGCTAGATAATCGGGGGGGGGAACTCCTGGCTGTTTTCTTATTGAATAAACCGGCGGATTCTTTGTATGATGGAGGCACTTTACAGAACCAAGGAAAACATGACCGTCAGTCCAAAGAGAATGGGAATGATCTTTGGGCTTGTGCTGTTGTCTCTGGTGATTGTCGGCGGCCCGGTCCTGTCTGAAGAAAATCCGCCTCGCACATACCGATTAAACGCGCAGTTCCTGAAAGACCTGAAGAACGACTTTGTCTCGGTCTGGACCGCGCCTTTTGAGTGGCAGGATAGGGATTGGACCAAGTTCGCGGTAGCTTTAGGGACCACGGCGCTGATCTATATCGGTGATGACGGCATCCATGAATGGTCGCAGAGCAACAGGAACACATCCGGCGACGACTTCTGGAAATTCGTCTCCAGATTTGGTGAACCGTTCGTCTTGCTGGCCGTTTCCGGGGGGGTCTATGCCGTTGGTGAGCTTGCCGGGAGCACGGGCATGCGGCGGACCGCTCTTCTGAGCATAGAGAGCCTGCTTATCTCCTCAACCATGCTGTATGCCTTGAAATGGGCCGTAGGGAGGGCCAGGCCTTATGCAGAGGAGGGCAAAAGCTCATTCCATCCTTTCTCCTTGGAATCTAAATACCACTCCTTCCCTTCGGGCCATACTTCGGCGGCTTTTTCCGTGGCCTCGGTGATCGCTCATCATAGTGACAGCATGATCGTGGACGTCCTTTCTTATTCGCTGGCGACGTTTGTCGGATTCGCGAGGCCCTTTCAGGATAAACATTGGGCTTCCGATGTTTTCTTTGGAGCTGCCCTGGGGTATTTCGTAGGGCAGAAGATCTGTGCTTGCCACACCGGCCAAGCTTCAAAGAAGATAGATGTCGGGCTGCTGATTACTCCTTATGAGCAGGGCCTGACGTTCTCGTTTTCCTTTTGAACCTAGCCGGTGAAACGTAATTTCCTGAGCTTCTTGATCGCCTTCAGATACTCATCGATCTTTGTTTTCATTTCCGCCTCGGTGACATCGGGGTAGATCTCTTCGAAGATCCGTTCCGCCATGGCCATCTGATTGTTGTTGAAGTATGCTTCTCCAAGGTTGTAGCTTAGGTTGACATCATCCCGGATGCTCTTCTGGGCCAGCTTGTAGTTGCTTATGGCCTCGTCATACCGGCCCATCCTGTTGTACAGCACACCCAGTAGGTGGTATCCCAGGCCGAATTCGGCTCTCATCCTTACGGCGGTCTGGACACAGTCCAATGCCTCCTGATCCTTCTCCTGCAGATAGTAGAGCCGGGCCAGGTTGTAATAGGAAAGGTGGCGGGAGCTGTAAGTCAGATCTTCGGCCGCCAAACGAAACTGGCGCTCGGCCTTGTCCATCTGCCCTGTTTCCTGATACACCATACCCAGGTTGTTGCGCGCCTCGGTAAAATCCGGCTTGACCTCCAGGCATTTCAGGAAGTACCTCTCCGAGATATCGAACTGACCCTTCATCATGTATGCAAGACCGAGGCCGTTGTATGCGAGGTAGAAGTCGGGATCCAGGCGTATGCTGCTGCCGAAGTAGCGGATCGCGTCATCGGCTCTGTTGTTCCCCAGATAGACGGTCCCGACATCGTACTGGTGCTTGGGGTCTTTTTCGCGGGATCTCTGCAGCTTTGTCTGCTCGGACGCACAAGAAAACAAAAGGGCACAAATCGCGATGACGGATATGATTCGTATCTTCATTCTGACCTCCCAGTCGACCCTCTCATTATTTTATGCTAGCTTAAATCTTGCCTTAGAATCAAGGCTGGATTTGACTAATCCGGCTGAAATTCTTATGTTTTATGATAGAAAGTCGTTGGCCCCATTCAAAGCCGGCATCACAGCTAGCGGCCCGGACTCATAATTTGCTCGAAGGAGTTGCCTATGGAAAAAACTGAGACTTTAAAAGACGGCACCAAAGTCCTGATCAGGGATCAGACCCTGGATGACCTGGATCTTCTGATGGATTTCTATCTGGCACTGCCGGATGAAGACCGCCGTTATCTACGCGTGGATGTGACTGATCGGGATGTGGTCAAGCAGCGGCTCGCACTCATGGACTCCGGTTTCCTGTTCCGAAGATGTGCCCTCGAAAACAATAAAATCGTGGCCACTGGTGCTCTGGAGATCTTCCCGGATGCCTGGCGCAAACACCAGGGCGAGATCAGGGTCATCGTGGCCCGGGATTTCCGGCACAAGGGATTGGGAATGGTCATGATGCGCGAGTTCTACCTCATGGCCCTGGAAAAAGATGTCGAGCTGCTGGTCACACGAATTTTACGGCCCCAGATCGCCGCGCGAAACATCTGCCGCAAGCTGGGTTTCCGGGAGGAGCTTATGGTCCCGGATTATCTGCACGACCTCACCGGTGCCACACAGGACATGATCCTCATGGCCTGTGAGATGAAGGACTTCTGGAAGGAGCTGGAGCAGGCTTACCTGGACTCGGACTGGCGGAAATATCGGTAAGCGGCCGCGGGTTACTTCTTGACCTCGTAGGTCCGCTTGGTGCGAGGGGGCATGACATAGGCCGAGACCGTGCTCCGGTTCCCACTCGTGTCCACGGCGCTCACGCCGAAGACATACTCGTCGATGGTGACGTTCGGGAGCGTGTGGGGCGGCCGCCAGGGAGGCCAGGATCGCTATTTTTTTCATCATGTCGAGCCTCCTCTCCTAAAAAGCCAGGTCCCTATTATCTCAAAAAAGATGAATTTCTCAAGCTCAAAGAGAGCCGGCCGCTGTGAATTCCGTGTGCTGCCCGACCAGTTCGGGACCTTGCTCAAGATGATCCTGGAGGCCAAGGTGGATTAAGCTATTCCTTACGTAGGTGATCGGGATTTCCGATGGGCCAGAGGAGCCGCGGTTTGAGGATTCCCTTTTTGGTGATCTCCGTTGTCCCGTCGGTGAGCGTGATCCTGTAGGTCCCGGGCTCGACCCGGCGGGCGTTCCAGATCAGCTTGTGGATGCCAGGGTCGGTCTTGGCGTTGAGTTTGGCCACGGTGTTTCCGTCACAGTCCACGATGTTCAGCAAGAGGGGATTCCGGGGCTTTTCTTTGAGGTAATAGAAGATCGGAAGCCCGGGGCGCTCGTTGGGGGTACGGAGGTGATTGTCGCCGGTCATGTGATAGTTGCCCCAGCGGGCCCGCTGTGATGCGTAGTCCAGCGGCTTAGAGACGATGTCGAAGAGGTGGAAGTCTTTGTCCAGCACCTCCGGAGTCAGCTCCTGGAGCGGCCCCACGTTGGTGACCCAGACGCCCCGGCCGTAGGTACCTACCACCAGGTCTTTCTCGCGGGGGTGGACCAGAAGGTCGCGGACCGGCACCGGAGGCATGTTGTTCTTGAGCGGGATCCAGGCCTTGCCGCCGTCGATGGTGAAGTACACGCCGATGTCGGTTCCCACAAACAGGAGGTCGGGATTCACCCGGTCCTCCCATATGACGGATGTCGGGGCATCCGGCAGCCCTTGGCCGATGTCTTCCCAGGTCCTGCCGAAATCCCGGGTGCGAAAGACAAAGGGCTGGAAGGCGTCTTCGCGGTAGCCGGATTTGACAGCATAGGCCGTGCCGGCGTCGTGGTTCGAGGCTGCCACACGGCCCAGCCAGGTGTCCCTGGGTGCGCCGACCGCCACGAGCTTATCAGTCATCTCCTCCCAGTCGGCGCCGTGGTTCCGGGTCAGGTGCACCCGGCCGTCGTCCGTCCCCACCCAGATCACTCCGGGCTTGACGGGAGATTCGCTGATGGTGGTGATGGTACAGTACATGACGTGGCCCTTTCCCGCGATCTTGACTGGATCGTTGGTGGTGAGGTCAGGGCTTCTCTCTTCCCAGGTGTCGCCGCGGTCCAGGGAGCGGAGCAGCATCTGCCCACCGGTGTAGACGATGTCGCCGTTGTGGGGAGAAAGCACGATGGGGGTCTGCCAGGTGTAGCGGTAGAAGGGCTCCCCTTCGGGCGCCTGGGGGGTTATTTCGTAGCGTTCGCCTCGGAGCTGGTCTTCGCGGTGATGTTTGCCGAACTGGGTGGTGAAGTAGAGCCAGCGGTTGTTTTCCGGGTTGACCGCGGTGTACATCCCGTCCCACATGCCGGCGATGACCCAGTTTTCGGGCCCCACGCTGCCCGACCAGTTATTGCTCGGGCCCTTCCAGGACTCATGGTCCTGGAGGCCGGCGTAGATGTTATAGGGCTCGGCATTGTCCACCTCGACGTCGTAGATCTCGCCCAGGGGGATGTGATAGAAGTGGAACATGGTGCGGCCGCCATCATAGGAGATGTAGAATCCTCCGTCGCTCCCCAGCATCATATGCTCCGGGTCCTTGGGGTCGATCCAGAAGGTGCGCGTGTCGCCGAAATTGCTGAGGAAGCGCTCCTTCTGACGCCACTGCGGCCAGGTCTTGCCGCCGTCCAGGGAGTACTGCTGGCTGACCCCGATGATGAAGACCTTGTCGGGATCCATGGGGTCCACGTAGATCTCGTTGAAGGAATAGGCGGCCTTGCCGCTGACGTCCACCTCGGGATCGCTCACCTTGAGCCAAGAGTCGCCTCCGTCGTCGGAGCGGTAAACCTCCCCACCGATGAGGTCCTCGTAGGAGCGGTCGGTGAAGGCATCGAACTCAGCCTCGGACTTTTTCTTTAGGCCGGGCTTGGGATTGAGGTTCTGGATGACGGCGTAGAGGATGTCGGGATTGGCCCGGTGGATGTCCACGCCGAGGCGTCCCAGGTTGCCGCCGGGCAGGCCCTTTGTGAGGGCCTCCCAGGTTTGGCCGCCGTCTGTGGTGCGGTGGATGCGGCTGCCCGGGCCGCCCGCCTCATAGTGCCAGGGGAGGCGCACCTTTTCGTACGCGGCGGCGTAGAGGGTGCCGGGATTGGAAAAGTTCATGACGAGGTCGACCACTCCCACCTTCTCGTTGATGTAGAGGACCTTGTCCCAGGTTTGGCCGCCGTCCGTGGTCTTGAATACTCCGCGCTCCTCGTTCTCGGAGTAGAGGTGCCCCATGATGGCCGCATACACGATGTCGGGATTCTGAGGGTGGATTACGATCTTGCCGATGTGGTGGGAATCGGAGAGCCCCATGTTCCGGAACGTCCTGCCTGCGTCCGTGGATTTCCAGATGCCGTTTCCGGCGTAGCTGGAGCGGGCATAGGAATCCTCGCCGGTTCCCACCCAGAGGATGTCGGGATCCGAGGGGGCGACCTCGATGGCGCCGATGGCGTTGACGCCGTAGTCGTCGAAGATGGGGAAGAACGTGGTGCCGTTGTTGACCGTCTTCCAGACGCCGCCGTTGCGGGCCGCGACATAGAAGGTGTATTTGTGCTCTGCCCCGGGATTTTCCGGGACCGCGATATCACCGATCCAGGACCCGGCTCGGAAGGGCCCCAGGTTGCGGTAGACGAAGTCCTTGAACAGCTCTTGGCTGATCTGGGGGTCCGCATTGATCACCGCAGGAGAGATAAACAACGCAATTGTGGTTGCTATGAGTATCGCGGGCATTAATCTCGAGCTCGACATATCGGCCCTCCTCTTGATGCAAATATTTGTTAAAAGGAAAGCTCATTGTATGCCACGCCGGCGATGATATCAATCTCGATTTCCGATTTTGGGGACAGACCATGAAATGTTGTGATAACAATACATTTACTCTGGTTTTTCCATGATATTTTGGGCTTAGGAGCTGATTTTGGGGTCAAGAGTGGCACTCTAAGCATTCTTAACAATACATTTCATGGTCTGTCCCCGAACTGGGGGTGGTTAAGGTATTCGTGCTGGATTATTGAGCGTGAGCTTGAAGACGAAAGCGTGCTCGAGGAGGGGGAATTCCGCAGGGGGGGTTATGAAGAGCCCGTCCTCTCCCAGCCGCCACTCCAATGATTCCGGGGAGCCAAGCATCTCCACTCCAGTGATATCGGAAGGCTCCAGGCTCTTGAGCGCGGCCACCCGCACGTCTTTTTCCGGCCGGTCCAGGGCTATCACGTAGAGCACGTTGCCCTTGGCCGTGAAGCGGATGTCCTCCGCACTGAACTCGGAGGTCTGCTTGCTCTCGCTGAACGCGCCTCCCTCTTCCTTGGTGGGCCCCTCCCCGAAGATCAGCCATGGCTGGGTCCCGTAGATGGCCTCCCCGTTGACCTTGAGCCAGTCCCCGATGCCCAGCAGCAGTTCCTTTTGTTCTTCAGGAATGGTGCCGTCCGGCCTGGGCCCGATGTTGAGCAGCAGGTTGCCGTTCTTGCTGACCCGGTCCACCAGGTTGTCCACCAGCGTGTTGACCGACTTGTAATTCGGTTCCCGGATGTAGCACCATGACCTGCGGTCCACCGAGGTGTCGGTGACCCACACTTCCCGGCTCAGCTCGTTCAGCTTGCCCCTCTCCAGGTCGAGCACGGCCACACCCGGGGGAAGGTGGTCGTGTTTGTGTGTCACCACCACACCTGTGCCCCATGCATGGCCCTGGTTGTAGTAATATGCGATGACCGACTTCTTGTATTCCTCGAAGGAAGGCTCTTTCCATCCGAAATCGAACCAGAGGTAGTCCGGCCGATACTTGTCGATCACCTCCCGGATCTTGGCCTCCCAGTCCTGCAGGAACGCCTCGGATTCGGGCGCCCCCTTCTCATGCGGTGTGGGATAGAGCCCGTCGATACCGGCGAACCGGGGATCTTCGGTGTCGTGCCGCTTGTCCGGAGTGTAGGAAAGCTCATAGTATTTCCAGTTAAAGGCATGGTGAAAGGAGGTGACGAACCTCATGCCTCGTTCCCGGATGGCCTTCTCGAGCTCGCCCACGATATCCCGCCGCGGCCCCATGTCGGCCGCGTCCCATTCGGTAAGGGCGCTGTCCCACATGGCAAAGCCGTCGTGGTGTTCGGCAACAGGGCCGGCGAACTGCGCTCCCGCCTGTTTAAAAAGGTCCGCCCATTCCTCGGCATCGAACTTTTCTGCCGTGAACAGGGGGATGAAGTCCTTATACCCAAACTCTGCCGGTTCCCCGAATTTTTCCGAGTGGAAGGCAAACTCCGGTTTCTCCGGATCATACATGTTCCGGGGATACCACTCGTTCCGATACGCCGGGACCGCATATACTCCCCAGTGGGTGTATATGCCGAATTTGGCCTCTTTGAACCACTGGGGCGTCGTGTGTGCCCTCAGCGACTCCCAGGTGGGCTGAAAGGGCGGCTCGGCCTTCCTGCACTGAATCAGGATGATCCCTAAAACGATCAGGGCCGTCATGCCCATATAGATGGATATCTTCCTCATGCTGCCACCTCGTTAATGGGATTTCGAATATTCCCGGATCATCAAGGCCACAGCCGCCCCCTCTCCGGAGGCTGCGACCACCTGTTTTGTGCTCATGGAACGGACATCTCCTGCCGCGAAGATCCCGGCAACACTGGTTTCGAGCGGGGTCGGGGCGCGCGAGCCGAAACCTATGGTTTTGCCTGTCTCATGCCTGAGGTCGTGTCCGGTGATGATGAATCCCCACTCGTTGGTCATCACAGCGGAATCACTCAGGAATTCCGTGTTGGGAGTCAGGCCGATGAACACAAATACTGCGGCCGGTGCGATCTCCTCAGTCTCGCCCGTCAGATTGTTCCTGACCTTCATGGATGTGAGCTTGCCGCCCTCTCCCAGGAACGCGGTTGTGTCCGTGTGGAAACGCACGTCGATGCGCGCGTGCCCCAGGACTTTATCCCGGATGATCTGGCTGGCGTTGA
>JAUXEH010000256.1 GCA_030620655.1 Candidatus Aminicenantota bacterium
ACACAGAAGTCCATGTCGGTTTCTTTATCAGTCGGAGGGCCGAGCTGATTTCTTGCCCGCATGAGCGCCAAATATATCGACAAATCCCCACCCTGTCAAACATGCGCCTCCTTCGACCACAGATCGAACGATGTCATACCATGAATCCTTGATGCAATTGACAAATACAAGGTTTTTGATTATAAAGTGGTGTTTCCGGTAGCTTATACTCAGAAACGTGTGGATCATTCATTAGGAGGAAAAATTGGCGAAGCACAAAACATATTTGACCAGCACCTTGATCCTGATGCTGCTGTCCCTAAGCACAGCTATTCTATCCCAAGATGTGCCGCAGTTAAGCAACATCCATGTCAACAAATCCCAGAACCAGCTCGAGGTCCAACTGGAAATCACCGGTACCATAAATTACGAGAGTTTTACGTTGTTCAATCCCAACCGGCTGGTCATCGACCTGCTGCAGGTGCGCGAGTTCAGCAACGCTGCCGAGATCGACGTCAATGACTTCGGTGTCACCCGTATCCGCACCGCCAAGAACCAGCCCGATGTGATCCGGGTGGTTTTCGACCTGGACGACACCGTGCCCTCCTATTCCATCGAGGACAGGCAGGGATCCATCCATATCTTTTTCCGGGCGGAGCGACCGGCCGGACATCAGCCGGAGCCAAAGCCGGTCCAGACGGAACCTGAGAGAGAGACCACACCTCCGGTTACGCCGCCCAGGGAAACCCCTCAGCCGGTCCAAGACGCGGCGGCCGGACCGGTCACCAGAGGACGGGCCCTCTCTATCAACCTGGGGGGCGGCCTGTATATGCCTCAAAGCTCGATTTTTCAGGAGGTCTACGGCAAGTCCTCGCTTTCCTTGGGCCTGGGTGTCACCTACCACATCCCCCTAAGCAACGTGGAGGACCTGGGATTCAGCCTGGACGGGAGCTACATCTCCGATACAGGAAAAACCACCTTCACGGAAGAAGAGGTTAAGCTGACGCTCATCCCTGTGATGCTCAGCGTTTTCTATCAGCGTCATTTCGGAACACTTGTGCCCTATGCCGGAGTGGGAGCGTCCTACTTCAGTTACAAGGAAACCCTCCCGGACACCTTTATAAAACCTGAAGTCACGGGAAATGTTTTCGGATACAATTTTCTGATCGGGACCCATATAAAAGTCATACCCCAGCTGTCGATCAGGGCCCAATTAAGATATCATGTGGCCAAGAAGACCGACGAAGACGACTTCGAGATCAACCTGAGCGGAAGCGAACTGGGCATCGGGCTCTCCTACTTCTTCAATTTCTAAAAGTACTCGCAGCGGCCGCCTCCGTTCAGAAGGAAAACGAGAAAAATGTGGGCCAGGCATGCGCATGAAAAAGAGCCGTCGTCACGCACTGGGCCAGCATTTCCTCAAAAATCCACGGATCCTGAATAAGATCGTTGCCTGCATCTCCCCTGACGGAGGCGATACCATCGTCGAAGTGGGCGCCGGAGAGGGGCACTTGACGGCCCTTTTAGCCGAAAAAGCGAAACACGTCATAGCCCTCGAGAAAGACCCGCGTCTCATGCCCGGGCTCCGGGGGAAGGGGCTTCCCAACGTGAGCCTGTTGGAGGCCGATGTGCTGTCCGTCCGATTCCGCGACATCATCCCCGTTCCCCGGGTCTTGGTCGTCGGCAACCTGCCTTACGCCATATCCACGCCGTTCCTGTTCAAGATCGTAGAGGAGAGGGATGCGGTGCAGGCCGGGTACTTCCTGCTTCAGAAAGAAGTCGCCGAGCGTGTCTGTTCTTCCCCGGACAGCAAGAAATATGGTCCCCTGACGATCCTCCTCCAGAACTATTTCGATCCCCGCATTGCCTTTTCTCTTGGACCCGGGGCGTTCTCACCGCCCCCCCGGGTCGACTCTGCCCTGCTTTCCCTGATCCCTCGGGCAAAGCCGCTGGCACTGGTCGAGGACGAGCCGGGCTTTCGCAGGTTTCTCCATGACCTCTTCCTGCAGCGGCGGAAGACCCTGGGAAACAACCTGAAACACATGGGCCTGCCCTCAGACGAGATCGTAACGGCCGCGCGGCGCTGCGCGCTCGACCTGGGGCTAAGGCCGGAACAGCTCCCTCTGGACCGGGTCATCTGTTTGTACGAGACGATCCACCAGAACATCACCAGGCGATAAGCCAGGCATCCATCTTTCCATCTTTCCCATGACCCCGGTTAGGATTCCCCCCAAAATGTGCTATAATCCTGCCCATGGCACGGAAAAAACCGACACCCCGGAAGAGATCGACCGCCAAATCTCCTCCCAAAAAGAGCAAGCGGTTCAGGCGCGTGCATTCGTATGAACTCCTGGGGATCCTTCTACTCTTCCTGGCGGCAGCCGTGTTCTTGAGCCTGGTCAGCTACCACGCCTCCGATCCCTCATGGGCCTCGGCCTCCTCCGAACAGACCCGGGTACACAACTACTTGGGTCGCTTCGGCGCCTCCGTGTCCGAGGCCCTGCTCCAGCTTTTCGGCTTTGCCGCTTTTCTGCTGCCGCTGGGCCTGGCCTACTTGGGGATCCGGATGATCATCTCACGGGAGGAGTCGCGATCTCTGGCCCGGGTCGGAGGATTGACCCTGCTGTTGCTTCTGCTGTGTCCTTTCATGCATTTCCTCTCTCCCAAGATAAGCTGGAGAGGAACAGAGATCTCGACAGGTGGAGTCCTGGGGGAACTGGTCGCTCCCCCACTCGATAGATATTTCAACCACACGGGCTCGATCCTGCTCCTGATGGGGCTTCTGATCCTGTTCCTGATCTTCTCGACCCGGATCTCGGTCAAGGGAATTTTCGAGATGCTGATGCGTTTCTTCAGGTTCCTGTTCAAGGAGGTCAAGATCCGCATCACGCTTTACCAGAAGGAGAAGAAGAAAGAAAAAATGAGGCGCAGGGTGAGCGAGAAATACGCCGGCGCCAGAGAGGAGACGCCGGAAAAGAAGAAACCGGAGAAAAAAAGCCCTCTGAAGCCGCCGCCGGTAAAAATACCGCCGCCGACGGCACAGGAGAAGCTCCTATTCCCAGAGATGAATGAGAAGGGAGACTACAATTTCCCCCCCATAACGCTGCTGGATCCCGGAAAGGAAGCGGAGAAGATCGACAAGAACGAGCTCTACCAGAAGAAACAGATCATTGAAGAAAAGCTCCTGCAGTTCCGGGTGGAGGGCGAGGTGCGGGAGTACCACCCCGGCCCCATCATCACCACCTACGAATTCTATCCCTCACCCGGCGTCAAGGTCAGCCAGGTTGCCAACCTGTCCGAGGACCTGTCCCTGGCACTGGGGGCGGAATCCGTCCGGATCCAGCGGATCCCGGGCAAATCGACCCTGGGTATCGAGATCCCCAACAACCAGCGCGAGATCATCAAGCTGCGGGACATCATCCAGACCGAAAAGTTCGTAAACTCGCCCTCTAAGCTCACTGTCGCCCTGGGGAAATCCGTGCACGGCGAGCCCTACATCACCGACCTGGCCGTCATGCCCCATCTGCTCATCGCCGGTGCCACGGGCACCGGGAAGAGCGTGGCCCTCAACACCATAATCGCCAGCCTCATGTATAAGGCGTCGCCGGAAGAGGTCAAGCTCATCTTGATCGATCCCAAGAGGCTGGAGTTCTCCCTCTACGACGGCATCCCCCACCTGCTCTGTCCCGTGGTCAAGGACCCCCGCAAGGCGGAGGGGATCCTGCTGGACGTCATCAAGAAGATGGAGGAGCGGTACCATACTCTGGGGCTGATGAAGGTACGCAACATCGATCAATACAACCAGAAGGTCAGGAAGATACTGGAAGAGCAGGGCAAGACCCTGCCGGAAGAGGAGAAGGAGAAGCTCAAGCCCCTGCCCTACATCGTGATCATCATCGATGAGCTGGCTGAGCTCATGATGGTGGGCGCCCAGGAAGTGGAATACTGCATCGCCCGGCTGGCCCAGCTGGCCCGGGCCGTGGGCATCCACCTGGTCATGGCAACCCAGCGTCCCTCCACGGATGTCATCACCGGGACCATCAAGAACAATTTCTCCTGCCGCATCGCATTCCGGGTCCCGTCCAGGATCGATTCCCGCATCATCCTCGACACCGGGGGAGCAGAAAAGCTGCTGGGACAAGGGGATATGCTGTTCATGCCGCCGAACTTTCCGCGCACGCTGCGGCTGCACAGCTCCTTCATCTCGCTTCCCGAGAACACGCGCCTGATCAAATTCGTCAAGGAACAGGGAACCCCGGAATACGATGAGAGGATCATCAAGGTCTTGAAAAGCCCGGCCGGCCAGGTGGAAAGCGAGGCCGGGGAACGGGATCCAATCTTCGAGAAGGCGGTGGAGCTGATCCTGCTGACAGGGCAGGCATCCGCCTCCTATCTGCAGCGCAAGCTGAGGCTGGGTTATGCGCGGGCGGCCAGGGTCCTCGACCAGATGGAACAGGAAGGGATAGTGGGCCCCTCGGAAGGGAGCAAGCCTCGAGAGATCCTGGTAGACCCGGAAACCTACCTGAAACAATCCGAAGGGTGAGAATTGCCGATAAAAAATAACTAAAAGGGATTTCGAGAAAAAATATCGGCAATTCTTATGATTGATCTAACCTGGATAATTCACGAGTCGAGTTTGCCGTAGATGGTAGGCGCGGCGGGTGAAGCTGTGGTATACCACCGCGAACCCGCCGCAACACCCCAGATATGGTGAAATCGGCTCGCTCGGAGAGGAAAAAATGTCGATTGTATTAAAA
>JAUXEH010000305.1 GCA_030620655.1 Candidatus Aminicenantota bacterium
CAGGACGAGCACCCGGGGAATATATCCCATAGCCAGATTGTCCAATTAGCTGTATAATGGACATGAGGTCAAGATGACGAAACATGTGACACAGCGGAAAACGTGGAAGATGGGGATTTTAGCCGTGCTGAGCCTGGCACTTCTGGTGTCTTCCTCATGCAAAAGCCCGAGCGATCCGGACATCTTTGCCAACATAATCGCCCAGAACCTTTGTGGGGCGGCCGTGGATATTTTCATGGATGACGTCTACCAGTTTTCTGTGGAATTTGCAGCGGACGAAACCATCTACGACGTGTCTGTTGGGACATATAACCTGGAGGCCAAAAAGAAGGGGGAAGAAGCCGTGGTCTACTCCGATACGATCGAGATCACCCAAAGCCTCAACTACATAGTGGTCATCGAAGGCCCTTCCTACATCGTGATCGAGAATAAGTACGGCGAGTCCCTGAACATCTACATGAACGGGACTCTGATCGGCTCGGTCCCGGATGGAGGAGGCAGGGTCATCACCAAGGTGGCTTTCGGCACACACGAGTTGGCCTCCACCCGAACCGTCGACGGGGTGGTGGTCGAAACACTCACCCTCGAGGTTGAAGATGTGGCGGAATATCTCTGGACTATCATCAAGCCGGCCACCGACTGAAAAACCTTAAGCGTTTCACACGAGGCTGAAGAAGATCCTCACGGATGTGCCCTCCCCCTCATCACTCTTCACCTCGATCCGGGCGTCATGGCTGTCGACGATCCATTTGACGATTGACAGCCCCAGGCCGGAACCCCCGGTTTCTTTTGAGCGGGATTTGTCCACGACATAGAAACGGTCGAAGATGAAGGGAAGCGCTTCGTCGGAGATGCCGATCCCGGTGTCGCTGATCTCCAAGTGTGCGGTGTTTCCGATCTTTTTCAGGCTGTAGAGGATCCGGCCCCCCGCTGGGGTATAGCGGAGGGCGTTATCCAGGACATTGGCGATCATGCGTTCCAGCAGGTCGCCGCTGCCTTTGATCCGGATCTCTGCGATCTCACCGGCCTCACACTTCAGATCCTGCTTCCGGATCACGGTCTCGCGGCTCTCGACCACCGTGGTCAGGATCTCATCCAGATGGACGGTCTGATTGAGCCTGGCTCTGTTCAGCGCCTCGATGCGGGACAGGAACAGCAGGTCATCGATGATCTTTTCCATCCGGTGGGACTCTTCCAGAACGCTGTTCAGTGTGTTGATGTACTCGGAGGCCTCCCGGTCCTTGCGCAGCAGGACCTCAACCTCCCCGCGGATAATGGTGAGTGGGGTACGCAGCTCGTGGGAGACATCACCTGAGAACTGCCGGATCTTGTTCACCGACTTTTCCAGCCGGGCGATCATTTCGTTCAGGGTGGCGACCAGCGCTCCTACCTCGTCTTGGCGGTGTTTGACTTCGATACGCATAGACAGGTCGTCCGCGGTGATCTGCTGGGCGGTGTTCACGACGCTCTTGACCGGGTGAAGCGCGCGGTTGATGATGAAGCTTCCCCCCAACGAGGCGAAGAGCAGCAGCCCGAAACCGGCCAGGATCATGACGATCAGCAGGCGGTTGAGGTCCTTCATGGTGCTGTCCAGGGAGATCCCCACCTGGAGCACATTGGGACCCCTGACGGGAAGCAGGAAGACCCGCAGGGGGAACGTACTGATCTGCGCCTCTTCGACCGTGTCGAAGACCAGCGTGTCGAGGTCGGATTTATCCGCGCTGTAGTAGAGCCTTTTATCCAAACGGAAGGCGCCCTCCGGGATACGGTTCGTGTGGATGATCGACTCGACACGGCGCTCTCCCTCCCCGGCCAGCGCGATGAGCTGGATAAAGGGGCGGTGGGTGAGGAATCGGGCCTCAGCCCGGCGGATGGCCTCTTCCCAGGTCACTCCCCGCGTCCGCGAATATATCTCACTGGTCTCGTCCGCGATCTCCAGCAGGACGCCGTCCAGCTCCCGGATGAGGCTGTCCTTGAATCCCTGGTAGAGGAAGACACCGGCCAGGACCACGATCACGCCCAGGATGACGATGTACCACACCGTCAGCTTGAAGGAAAGCGATTGGAACCGTTTAATCTTCATCGATCTGATAGCCGTGGCCGCGCACAGTCTTGATGAGCTTGACCGGATGGTCCTTGTCGATCTTCCGGCGCAGATGGTTGATGTACACGTTGACTATGTTGCTGGCACCCTCATAATCCATGTCCCACACATGCTCGATGATCATGGACTGGGAAAGCACACGCCCCTGGTTGCGCATCAGATACTCGAGCAGTGCGTATTCCTTGCCCGTGAGCGCGATCTTTTGGCCCCCTCGGGTCACCAGGCGCCGGACAGGGTCCATCTCCAGGTCACCGACGTGGAGCGCCTTGGTCTTATAATCCTGGCTCCGCCTCAGGAGGGCCCGGATCCGGGCCAGGAGCTCCTCGAAGGAGAAGGGCTTGGTCAGGTAATCGTCCGCCCCCACTGTCAGGCCCTGCACCTTGTCGTCCAGTGTGTCCTTGGCGGTCAGCATGATGATAGGGGTCAGGACATTGCTGTCCCGCAGCTCCCGACACACGGAAAATCCGTCCTTTCCGGGCAGCATGATGTCCAGGATGATGACATCATAGGGGTAGACCTGGGCCAGGTACAGGGCGTCGGCACCATTGCGGCACACGTCGACGGCGTAGTTCTCTTCCTTCAGGCCGCGTTCCAGGAAGGCGCCGACCTTTTTGTCATCCTCGACAATGAGAAGCCGCATGTCCCTCATGTTATTATAGATCACACCGACACGGATTCAAACCCGCATCATTTATCTGTAACCGCGGTAGCGGGATCCTTCGAAGCGCGGGTTCACGACGTTGCTGTAGACCGATCCGAACGTGAAGCGGAAGCCGACAGAAAAGGAGTATTCATAATCCGTGGCCAGCTCTTTCCGGCGCAGCAGGACCTCGTCGATGGTGGCATCGCCCTTGGAGAGTGAGAGCTGGTCGTGGATGCGTTCGTAGCGGCCACGCACATTGAAGGAAAACCCCCGAAACACGCGCACGGACACGTATCCCTGCAGCTTGATGCGGTAGAAGCTGGGATCGTGGAAATAGTGCGAGCCTTCCAGGGTGGTGGAGACGTTGCCCCAGGGCTGCCGGAACTCCATGGTCGCGGTCAGGGACTGGTTGTAGAGTGTCTCCTCGGTCTTTTCATAGATGGTCTCTTCGATGTACTTGACCCGGTTGAAGCCGAGCTTGTATAGGAAGCGGAGCTGCCGGCGGGTCGATTCGGAATAGGGGAACACGTTGAACTCCACGGCCGGCGCGATAGTGAAGTACAGGTCCGTGTTGCTGTAGGTGTCCTGTTCGGCCTCTACCCAGCCGCCCACCGACCAGTGGTCGCTGACGCTCTTGACGGCCATGGTGGCGAGGTTCTTCTCCTCCTGCGTGCTGGTCAGGGTCTCGCTGTCGTACTCGAAGAAGCGCTCGTCGAATTCTCCCGAGAGCCCCATCCGGATCTTCCACTCGGGTGTGACCCGGTTGGCGGATAAATTGGCGTCAAAGGAGCGGGAGGTCCGGCTCGCCTCGCCGCTAAAATCCGCGTCCAGGCTGGCGCTGAAGACCCAGAAATTCCAGGCGTCTTTGACATCCGTGGGCTTGAGTTTTACCCGCTCGATGAAATCCAGGTTGATCAGTTCGCAGATGGGGGTGTTCAGCAGGTAGGGATAGAGGCCCCGCTTCAGGATCGTCACCTGGCCCTTACGGATATCATCCCGTGTGTCGGTCGGGCTCGAGGCATAGACGAGGTTGAAGTTCAGTCCCTCGAACTCCCCCAAGCCGATGAACGCGAAGGTGTACTCCCGGCCGCCGCTGCCTGTGCTCTGGTCGGTGACGAGGACGTGGATGTCGGCGTCCTTACGGTCCCGGACGTAGTTGATGTAGGTGATCTCC
>JAUXEH010000453.1 GCA_030620655.1 Candidatus Aminicenantota bacterium
AGATGATATGAAATGAGGTGCGAAATGCGAAAAATCACCGGTATTATTCTGAGCTTGTTCTTGGTCCTGGGGATCTGGGGTTCGCTGGAGGCGCAGAAGGTCAAGACGGTCGACGGCGTCAAATACATCCAGAACGGGAGAAAACCCAGCGCGCCCAAGGGCATCCCCACCAAGTTCTCGCTCAAGGTCGAGGCGACCATTGGATACGATGACGATCCGGACAAATCTCTGGCTGAGGTCGGCTTTTTCGTGGTGGGGGACAACGGCAAGATCTATGCCACCGATGTCAAGGCCCGCAAGGTCATGGTTTTCGATACAGATGGGAACTTCGTGGGCCAGATCGGGAAAGAGGGCCAGGGGCCGGGGGAGTTTACCATGCCCAGCCTGATCCAGATCTCTCCCGACAACGAGCTCATGATCGAAGACGGGGCCTCCCGGAGGATCGCGTTCTTCACCATGGAAGGGGAATTTATCCGCAACCTGAACCTGATCAAGGGCGGCACGCTGGGCCTGACCAGTCTGTTTGTCGACAAGAACTGGAATTATGCCGGGCGCCAGATGGTGTTGGATGGCCAGACCATGCTCCTCGAGCTCATGACGTTCGACAAGGACCTCAACTCGCTGGCTTCGATCGACTCCACCGAGATCCAGATTCCCGTTCCCGGTTCCGGGAAAAAGATGAACCTCATGGATTTCATCCAGGTGTACATGTTCAATCCGGACGGAAACCTGATGTATGGGGTAAACAAGGATTACGAGATCATGGTGTACGATCTCCAGGGCAAGCATCTCCTCAGCATCCAGAAGGAATTCAAGCCCGTGAAGGTCACCCCGGAAGACATCGAGGAGATGACCGAACGCCTCGCCGCGTTCAGCGGCATGGCGGGCGGTGTGAATCTGATGGACCTCTTCGAATTCCCGAAGGAGTTCCCGCCCTATCAGGGTTTTTTCCTGGACGACCAGGGCCGCATCTTTGTCCGCACCTGGGAAAAGGGGGAAGGCGAGGACGAGTACTGGACCGATGTCTTTGACAAGGAAGGCCGCTTCTTCACGCGTTTTGTCCACAAATCCGAGCTCCGCATCATAGACGGGGACACCGCCTACGGGGTGGAAGAGAACGAGGACGGGTACCGGCTCATCAAGCGCTACAGCGTGGCCTGGTCGAAATAATCATCCTGCTATGCGAGGACGGCTTCGACCAGGTGGAAGCGCTCGAAGGGCGGCATGAGCAGGAGGCCGCTCGCCAGGGGCCGCAGCTCCCGGATGATCTCCCGGGCGATGCGGATGCCCTCTTTTTCGCCCTCCTTACCCTCTGTGGCTTCCATGCGCTTCAGATACGTGTCCGGTATGCTGATGCCCGGGACCTCGTAGTGTATGTATTCGGCGTTGCGGCCTGAGATGAGCGGCATGATGCTCAGGATGACGGGCAGTCCGGCCTCCTGCAGGGCCTCCAGTGTGGGGATGCTCTCTGCGATATGGAATACCGGCTGTGTGATGACAAAATGCGCCCCCTTGTCGGCCTTGGTCCGGGCCGCCTCCATTTCCTTTTTCGTGTCGGAACCGATCCTCAGGCCGACCCCGATCAGGAAGCCGGTCTGCCGGCCCAGTGGATTGCCCAGGGGATCGACGCCCCGGTTGAGCGAGGAGAGCATGCTCACCAGCCCCTCGGAAGTCAGGTCGTACACTCCGGTTGCGAAGGGGTAATCCCCGATGGAGGGCGGGTCTCCTCCCAGGGCCAGGAAGTTATCCAGGCCCAGGGCGGCGGCCCCCAGGAGGTCGGACTGGATGCCCAGGATGTTCCGGTCCCGGCAGGTGTAGTGCACGATGATCTCGAGCCCCAGGCTGTCTTTGAGAAGCTTCCCGGC
>JAUXEH010000046.1 GCA_030620655.1 Candidatus Aminicenantota bacterium
AGGAGATTCCAGGCGGCTGAGCGGGAGGCACGGGCAGAAGGCAGGGGGATGTGGCGGCCGGAGCCTTATCCATTGGTCGATGCCGTGGATGCATACGGCCGTATCGGCGGGCTCGTGCGGGTGAGGTTCTTCTGTGCCGGGGTGGAGGAAAGGGGCAAGCTCTGTTTCTTGCATTCCCGGGGTGGAAATTTTTCTGTCTTGATCGATCAGAGTGACCTGGGATTGTTCCCGCGGCCGGATACCCTGACCGGAAGGGAGCTGGTTGTCTCGGGACTCCTGGAGGACTACAGGGGGCGGCCGCAGCTCCGCCTCTTCCTCCCCATGCAGCTCAGAATCGAGGACAGGCTGTAAGGAGATATCGTTGGAAGTCGGGAACCTGCTCTTTTACTTTTTTATCATCTTCACATCCGCCAAGCTCATGGGGGAGATCGCGGTCCGGCTGCGCATGCCTCCCATCGTGGGCGAGATCCTGGCCGGGGTGATCCTGGGCACCTATGTCCTGGGTGTTGTGGACATACACAACGAGGTGCTCATGACTTTTGCCGAGATCGGCGTCATATTCCTCATGTTTTATGTGGGGCTCGAGATCCGGGTCAAGGACCTCTTCGCTGTGGGGAGAACGGCCATCCTGGTGGGGCTCCTGGGGGCCCTGTTCCCCCTTGTCATGGGGTTCGGGGCGATGATGTTCCTGGGCTTCGCAGTGGTGGAAAGCCTCTTTGTGGGGACGGCCATCCTCGCCACCTCGGTCGGCATCTCGGTCAAGGTGCTTGCCGACCTGGGCCTGATCAAACACAAGGTGGCCTACATCGTCCTGGGGGCGGCCGTTCTCGACGACATCCTGGCCCTGATCGTCCTGGCGCTGGTCCGGGGGCTGGCACGGGGGCAGTTCGATACGCTGGAGTTTATCCTGCTCGTCGTGGAGTCTCTGGTCTTTGTGGGATTTCTGACGATGTGGGGCCCGAAGCTCGCCAAGCGGACGCGGAAGTGGGTGGAGCGCATAAGCATCCCCGAGGGACCCTTCTTTCTCTCCGTGATCCTGTGCCTGGGCCTGGCGGAACTGGCTGACCTTATCGGCCTGGCCGCGATCATCGGCGCTTTTATGGCCGGCGTCATGATCGATGAACTGGCCGGCGTCTATGACCTAGAGCGCAAGGTCAAATATGTGAGTGAATTCCTGCTCCCGTTCTTTTTTGTCATGATGGGCGCGCATCTCGATCCCCGAATTTTTCTGAATCCCAGGGTCCTGGTTCTCACGCTGGGGATCACCGTGGTGGCCATAGTGAGCAAGATCCTGGGTGCGGCCCTGGCAACCTGGAAGGAGGAGTGGAAGGTGCGGATCCAGACCGGCGTCTGCATGGTCGCCCGGGGAGAGGTGGGCATCATCGTGGCGCTGGTCGGGATCAGCCTGCATACCATAACCCAGGAGCTGTACTCCCTGGTCCTGGGCATGTCGCTCCTCACGACGATCGCAGCGCCTCCTTTGATAGTCTGGGCATTCCGCCACGACAGGTGACCCGGGTTGCCAATATGTTGACAGGGGCAGGGGGGAGGGATAAAATCGTACCTGCCTTGATAAATGCATTGAAAGGGGAATGGAACATGCGTAAGCTCGTCGTCTCTCTCTGCCTCATGATCGCTGTGGCCCTGCTCGTTACCGGGCTGGATGCCTCGGTCCAGCAGGCCAAGGCCAAGGCCAAGGCCGCGGAACCTCAGTATGACGAGGCCCTGTACCAGGCCATGCAATGGCGCTGCATCGGCCCCTACCGGGGCGGGCGCGCCACGGCCGTGGCAGGCATCCCCGGCCAGCCCTACACCTACTACTTCGGGGTCACGGGCGGCGGCGTCTGGAAATCCGAGGACGGGGGCATGAACTGGTTCAATGTATCGGACGGATTCTTCAAGACCGGTTCCGTGGGGGCCGTGGCAGTCTCGGAGTGGGATCCCAACGTCTTGTACGCTGGGATGGGCGAGGCGCCCATCCGCGGCAATGTCTCCCATGGAGACGGTGTCTACAAGTCCGTGGACGCCGGCAAGACCTGGACCCACATCGGGCTGACCGACACCCGGCAGATCTCACGCATCCGCATCCATCCCCAGAACCCGGATCTGGTGTACGCGGCCGCGCTCGGCCATGTGTTCGGGATCAACGACGAGCGCGGCGTGTTCCGCTCCAAGGACGGGGGTGAGACCTGGGAGAAAGTCCTCTTCCGAAGCGACAAGGCCGGGGCCATCGACCTCATCATGGACCCCAATAATCCCCGTGTGCTCTACGCCGCCCTCTGGGAGGCCTGGCGCACGCCCTACAGCCTAAACAGCGGCGGCCCGGACTCGGGCCTGTTCAAGAGCACGGACGGTGGTGACAGCTGGACCGAGCTCACCCGGAACCCCGGGCTTCCCCAGGGAGTGATCGGGAAGATCGGGGTGACCGCCTCTCCTGCCCGCGACGACCGCGTCTGGGCCATCGTGGAGGCCAAGGCCGGCGGCGTGTTCCGCTCCGATGACGGCGGCGCATCATGGCGCAAGATGAACGACGACCGCAGCCTGCGGCAGCGTGCCTGGTACTACAGCCGCATCTATGCCGATCCCAAGAATCCCGACGGTGTGTATGTGCTAAACACCGGATTCTACCGCTCGGTGGACAGCGGCCGCACCTTCACCTCCATACGCGTGCCCCACGGCGACAATCACGACCTGTGGCTCGACCCGGACAATCCCCAGCGCATGATCAACTCCAACGACGGCGGCGCCAACGTGACCTACAACGGCGGTGTGACCTGGACTCCCCAGAACAACCAGCCCACGGCCCAGTTCTATCATGTCATAACCGACAGCCAGTTCCCCTACTGGGTTTACGGTGCGCAGCAGGACAACTCCACCGTGCGGATCGCCAGCCGCACCACCGGGTTCGGCATCGACCGGCCCGACTGGCATCCTGTGGGCGGGGGCGAGAGCGGCTACATCGCACCCCGTACCGACAACCCCAACATCGTCTACGCCGGGAGCTACGGCGGCCACATCACGCGCTGGGACTACCGCACCGGCCAGTCGCGCAACATCTCGGCCTGGCCCGAGAATCCCATGGGATGGGGCGCCAAGGACCTCAAATACCGCTTCCAGTGGACGTTCCCCATCGTGGTCTCGCGCTTCAACCCTAACGTGCTCTACATCACGGCTCAGGTGATGTTCAAGTCCACCAACGAGGGCCAGAGCTGGACCGTGATCAGCCCCGACCTCACGACCAATGACAAGAGCAAACAGGGCAAGTCAGGCGGCCCCATCACCTACGACGACACCAGCGTGGAATACTACTGCACCGTCTTTTCGCTGGCGGAGTCGGTGTACGATCCCGACACCCTCTGGGTGGGAAGCGACGATGGGCTGATCCACCTCACGCGTGACGGGGGCAAGTCCTGGCAGAACATCACCCCTAAGCAGATGCCCAGGTGGGGCCTGATTTCCATGATCGATGTCTCGACCTTTCAGCCGGGCCGGGCCTTTGTCGCCATGACCCGCTACAAATCGGACGACCTCAAGCCTTACATCTACAAGACCGACGATTACGGGGCGACCTGGCGAAAGATCACCAACGGCATCCCGGCCAACACCTTTGTGCGGGTGGTGCGCGAGGATCCGGAACGCAAGGGCCTGCTCTACGCCGGCACAGAGACCGGCGTGTTCGTATCCTTCGACGATGGGGTGCACTGGCAGTCCCTCCAGCTCAACCTGCCGGTCGTGCCCATCCACGACATGGTGGTCACGGACGACGACCTGGTGGTGGCCACCCACGGCCGCTCCTTCTGGATCCTGGACGACATGACACAGCTGCAGCAGATCGACCGGGGTGTGGCGGCCTCTGATGTCCATCTCTTCCAGCCGCGGGCGGCCTACCGCATGCGCGGATTCGGGTTCCCGTCCCCCAACGTGGGCCAGAACCCGCCCTCCGGATCGGTCATCTACTATTACTTCAAGGAAAAACCCGAGGAGACCGTGACCCTGGAGTTCGAGGACGCCCAGGGGAGGCTGATCCAGAAGTTCACCAGCGGGGGGCCGGCTCCGGCCCCGGAGTCGCCCATGGCCATGTTCTTCGGCGGCGGAGGGGGCGCACGCCGCATCCCCGTGGAGGCGGGCATGAACCGCTTTGTCCTGAACATGCGCTACCCCGGGGCGGAGCGGGTTCCCGGTGCGGTCCTCTGGATGGGAGGCACCGGCGGGCCGATGGCAGTCCCCGGGACCTACCAGGTGCGATTGACCGTCGGTAACAAGACCAAGATCGCGTCCTGGGAGTGGAAAAAGGATCCCCGGGTCCGCACGACACAGAAGGACTTCCAGCTCCAGTTCGATTTCCTGATCCAGATCCGCAGCAAGCTGACCGAGGTCAACACTTCCATCATCCAGATCCGGAGCCTGAAAAAACAGATCAGCGAAGTGCTGGACAAGGTCAAGGGCCAGGAAAAGATGGAGAAGATCACCGAGGAAGGCAGGAGGATCATCCAGAAGCTGCAGGACATCGAAGACGTCCTGATCCAGTCCAAGTCCAAGAGCGGCCAGGATCCCCTGAATTACCCCATACAGCTGGACAACAAGTTCGCGGCGCTGGCCTCTGTAGTGGGGATGGGAGATGCCCGGCCCACGGGGCAGTCCTATCAGGTCTTCCGGGAGCTTTCCAGCCGGGCCGACACGCAGATCGGCCAACTGAACCTGCTGCTCAAGCGCGACATACCGGGCTTCAACGCCATGGTGCGCAACGCCGACATCCCGGCGGTGTTGATCAAGAAATAAAAAAGAACAAACAAAGGGGACAGAAAACAAAGGGGACAGAAAACAGAAAACAAAGGGGACAGGTACATTCAGACCTCTGAATGTACCTGTCCCCTTTGTTAGTGTTAGAAGATTTTGTCGGGATTCATGATGCCCTGCGGATCGAAAGCCTGCTTGATCCGCCGCATGAGCGCGATCTCCTCCGGGCTCAACACATAGGACAGGTAGGGCTTTTTCACCAGCCCGATGCCGTGTTCTCCCGAGATCATGCCGCCCCTTTCCCGGCAGTCCCGGTAGAGTTCGGCCCGCACCTTTTCCAGCCGCGGCTTCCACTCTTCCTCGGGCAGGGGGACGATCTCGCCTCCCTCCAACCGGGCGCTCATGATGTGGGTGTGCACATTCCCGTCGGCGGCGTGCCCGTAGGTGGGCAGCCACAGCCCGTGTTCACCCTGGACCTCCTGGATCCTGGCCACATGCCGTGCGATCTCGGCCCGCGGCACCACGATGTCCAGGGTTTCGATGTTGTGGTCTTTTATGGCCTCGTAGATCTTGCTGCGGATCCCCAGCACCTGCTCCTGCTTCTGGGGGCTGTCGGCCACGAACACATCCAGTGCCTCGTGGTCAAGGCAGACCCCGGCCACGGCCTCGGACAGCTTGTCCATCTCGGCCTCGCTGGGGGCATCCAGGATGATGAGCAGGTAGGTGGTCCCCACAGAACAGGGCCAGCTCTGGTTGAGCATCTTTTCCGTGATGGTCACGACCTCCCGGGGGAGGAACTCCACCGCCAGGGGCTGGATCTTGGCCTGTATGATATCGGGCACCGTGTCTATGGCCGACTGGAGGTCGTCGTAGGGGATGATGAGGGAGCGCGTCACCGCCGGCTTGGGCATGAGCTGGATCACGGCCTGTGTCACCACCCCCAGCGTCCCTTCCGCTCCGATGATCAGGTTGACCAGGTTGTAGCCGGTGCTGCTCTTCATGAGCTTCCCGCCGGGCCGTATGATCTCGCCTGTGGGCAGTACCACCTCGAGACCGCGGATGTAGTTGCGGATGACGCCGTACTTGACCGCACGCGCGCCTCCGGCGTTGGTGGCGATGAGCCCGCCGATCATGGCGCCTTCGTCGCCGGGGTGGGGAGGGAAGTATAATCCGGCCTCCTCGACCGCCGTGTAGAAATCCGAGAGTGAAACCCCCGCCTCCACCACCGCCATCTGGTTGGCCGTGTCGATCTCGACGACCCGGGTCATGCGCTCCAGCGAGAGGGAAATCCCCCCCAGGGAGGGCACGCACCCGCCGCACAGCCCGGTGGCGCCGCCCCGCGGTGTGACCGGGATGCTCTTTTGGGAGGCGAGTTTCAGGATCTCGGCGACCTGTTCCACATCGGCCGGCTTGACCACGACTTCCGGCATATGCGCGATTTCGGCCAGGGCAAATTCGTCATGGCTGTAGGGCTGCATGGTGTCCGGGTCGGTCACGACCCCCCGTTCGCCCACGATCGCCTTGAGGGCGTCTATGATCTCTGTGTCGATGTGTGTGTACATGGCTCGGTCTAGTGTATGCGCATGTTTATTGTATTGCAATCGTGAGATTGCTTCGTGTGAGATTGCTTTGTCGCTGGAACATATTGAAGTTTTTGGGGGACTATTATATCATCCCGTAGATATGACACAGGAACTACATTACGAGAGCGGAGGCTCAAATGACGATACGCCGGATCTTGATTCTGGGGTGTGCGCTCAGCTTTCTCTTCTTCACCCAAATCCCGGGTGCGGCACCCGTGTCCGGTGCGGCTGCGGCGGTGCTGCAGGAGGAGGAAGAAGCTCTCCCCATCACACCCGAGATATTTCAGAACCTGAAGTGGCGCAGCATCGGCCCCGCCAACATGATGGGCCGCGTGGCGGATGTGGAGGGCGTGCCGGGCGATCCCAACATCCTGTATGTGGGCAGCGCCTCGGGAGGCGTGTGGAAGACCGTGAACGGGGGGACCACCTGGACCCCGATCTTCGATGACCAGCCGGTCTCCTCCATCGGCGACCTCGCTCTAGAGCCGGGGAACCCGGATGTCATCTACGTGGGCACCGGCGAATCCAACGTGCGCAACAGCATCTCCTTCGGCAACGGCGTGTACAAGTCTACGGACGGCGGCAAGACCTGGGTACACCTCGGTCTGGAGGCCACCGAGCGCATCTCCCGCATCGTGATCGATCCCAAGAATCCTGAGACCGTGTACGTGGGGGCCCTGGGACGGGCCTACGGACCCAACCGGGAGCGGGGCGTGTTCCGGTCCACGGACGGCGGCACCACCTGGGAAAAGGTGCTCTACACCGACGACAAGCATGGTGTGGCCGACATGGACATCAATCCCCAGAATCCCAACATCGTGTATGCCGCCCTGTGGCGCTTCGAGCGCAAGCCCTGGACCTTTGTCAGCGGCGACACCCTGGGCGGCCTCTACCGCTCCGTGGACGGCGGTGACAACTGGACCAAGCTCACGAATGGCCTGCCGACACTGGTGGGCCGGATCGGGGTCAAGGTCGCGGCCAGCCGGCCGGACGTGGTCTACGCCATGACCGAGTCAAAGGAAGGCACGCTCTACCGCTCGGACAACGGCGGCGAGAGCTTCCGGCGCGTATCCACTGAGGTGGAGATCGTCTCCCGCGGATTCTACTACACCGATCTCAGGGTGGATCCCACCGACGAGAACCGGGTCTATGCCGTCTCCTCCCGCCTCCGGCTGTCCATCGACGGCGGGGAGAAATTCAAGCAGATCTCTCCCTCCACCCACGTGGATTATCACTCCCTCTGGATCGATCCCATTAACCCGGAACGCATGTGGCAGGGGCAGGACGGCGGCGTGTGTGTGTCTTACGACCGGGGGCAAACCTGGGACTATGTCAACGTTTTCGCCATCGGGCAGTTCTACCAGATCTATGCCGATAACCGCGAACCCTTCTACTATGTGGGCGGGGGCATGCAGGACAACGGCACCTGGTATGGGCCCGGCCGCAGCCGCGAGCCGTTCGGCATCATGAACGACGACTGGCGCATGATCAGCTTCGGAGACGGCTTCCACATCGTGGTCCATCCCGATAATCCCGAGCTGTTCATCAGCGAGTCTCAGGGTGGGGGGATCTCCCGCACCAACATGACCACCCGCCAGCAGCAGGACGTCAGCCCCCAGTCCCGGCGGGCCGACGGGGCGCCGGTGTCGGAGCTCCCGTTCCGTTTCAACTGGAATACGCCCATCATCCTGTCCCCGCATGACAGCGATACCGTGTATGTGGGCGGGAATGTGGTCTTCAAGTCGGACGACTTCGGCTCGATATGGGAGGTCATCAGCCCCGACCTCACCACCAACGATCCGGATAAGCAGGGTGAGGCCGGAGGCCCTCCCTGGCCCGAGAACACCACGGCCGAATACCACTGTACGATCATCAGCCTGGCGGAATCACCGGTCCAGCCCGGGGTTCTCTGGGCCGGGACCGACGATGGCAAGCTGCATGTATCCATGAACGGGGGCGCGGAATGGGACAGCGTGGAGAGGCGTGTGCCCCGCCTCCCGCCCGATTCGCCGGTGTCGCATATCGAGCCCTCGGTGACATCGGCCGGACTGGCCTACTGTGCCTTTGACCGGCACATGCTGGACGACTACGCTCCCTATGTATTCCGGACCACGGATTTCGGCCTGACCTGGACCAACATCACCGGAAACCTTCCGGACCAGGCCTATGTCTGGGTGGTGCGGGAAGACCCCAAGAATCCGCGCATCCTGTATGCGGGGACCGAGCTGGGGCTGTTCGTCACGTTCGACCGGGGAGAGGAGTGGTTGAAGCTCCACCTGGCCAACCTGCCGGTCGTGGCCGTGCACGACATCCTCATCCATCCCCGGGACAACGACCTGATCCTGGGGACCCACGGCCGCAGCATCTGGATCTTGGACAGCATTGCCTTCCTGCAGGAGATAGCCCCCGAACTCTTGGGCCAGGACGCCTACATCTTCGCTATGGGGCCCGCCCTGCGGTATGGGACCAAGTTCACCCGCTACGGCATGGGAGACCGGGTGTTCCGAGGCGAGAATCCCCCTTACGGCGCCCTTATCACCTATTACCTCAAGGAGAAACCCGCCCAGGATGTGACCGTTGCCCTGGAGATCATGGACGAGGCCCGGCAGGTCATCCGCCGGCTGACGGACATCCCGCGTGCCGCGGGGCTCAACCGAACGGCCTGGGACCTCCGCCTGGACGGACCCCGCCCCCGCAAGAAGGTCGCGGAGGTGCAGGACTTCTTCTGGGGCCGGCCCTCAGGACCCCAGGTGCTGCCCGGCAACTACACCATCCGCCTCCTGGTCGGGGAGCAGTCGTTCGAGAAGCCCCTGCGGGTTCAGTTCGACCCGACCCTGGCGTCCACTCCGCAGGACCTGCAGATGCAGCAGACCTATGCCTTCGAGCTGCGCGATATGCAGTCTTACGGCAATGACGCCCTGCGTGCACTGGATGCACTGGAGGCACAGCTGCGGGAACGGAGGCGCATGCTCCAGTCACAGGTTAGTGAGGTCCCGGAAGAGGTCCTGACCGCGATAGATGAGCACATCACCCTGATCACCGGGATCCAGGACACGCTGTCCAAGCCCGAGGGCAAGCCGTTCTGGAGCGAGGGCCCCCGGCTCATAGGACGCCTGTCGGGCCTGTTCCGGGCCCTGGAGGGCGCCAATGCCGCGCCTACCGCGGCTCAGACAGCTTATCTGGAGGAGCTGCGCGAGGAGTTCCGCACCGCCATGGACGCGGTCAACGGCTATCTCGGGCAGACCGCCACGGAGCTGAATACGATTTTCGACCGGTTCCAACTGCCCCAGGTCCTGATACCTGGCCTGATCGAGTACTGAAGAGCAAGGAGAACGAAATGGCCGACAGTCAACTGAACACATCCTACATGGGTCTGGAACTGCGCAACCCCATCGTCGTGGCCAGCAGTGACCTGACAAAGACGGCGGAAGGCATGAAGAAGTGCGAGGCCGCCGGTGCCGGCGCCATCGTTTTGAAGTCACTCTTCGAGGAGCAGTTCCTGGTGGAAGGCGATATCCCCGAGAGCGACTATGCCATGTATCCCGAGGCCCTGGATTACATGCGCAGCGGGGGACTGCTGGAGTATGCCCCGTCCCGGATCTGCCGCGAGATCGAGCAGGCCAAGGCCGAGGTCAAGATCCCGGTCATCGCCAGCATCAACTGCCAGACGTCCTCCCTCTGGCCGCGTTTCGCCCGGCAGGTCGAGGAGGCGGGGGCCGACGGCATGGAGCTCAACATCTATGACCTGCCCATCGACCCGCGCATATCCTGTGCCGAGCACGATTCCCTGTATTTCCGGATCATCAAGGATGTGAAGGAGAGCATCTCCATCCCGATCTCGGTCAAGCTCATCCCGCAGATCTCGTCCCTGCCCTACCTGGCCAACAAGATGGCGGAAGCCGGGTGCCAGGGCCTGGTTTTCTTCAACTGGTTCCTGGAACCGGATATCGACGTCAAGAAGCTCAGTACCTACAGCCGGAAGGGGCAGGCCAACTTCAACCAGACGCTGCGCTGGGTGGCGCTGCTGGCCGACCGGATCGGGACCGACCTGGCCGCCTCGGGTGGGGTGCGGAACGCGGACGATGTCATTAAGCAGATCCTGGCGGGTGCCAAAGCCGTACAGATCTGCAGCCTGTTCTATCAGAAGGGGCTGGATGTGATCCGCGACCTTCTGGCCGGGATCGAAGCCTGGATGGGGGAGCATAAGTTCGCCGCGCTGGAGGATTTCCGCGGGGAGCTGTCGTTTAAGAAGCAGGAGCTTTCTTTCCGGGATCTGGGGGAGGCTTCTTCCTATTTCCGCGCCCAATATCTGAAGATATATTCCAACTGATCGATCATAAATTGGGGCCTGTCCCCAATTTTAACCTGGATAATTCACGAGCATTACGTGAAATATCGACAGGTTATCGTGAATATCGACATTTTTTATGAATTATTCAGGTTGAGGAGGGAGGATATGCGGCTAAAAATACCGGCGATCCTGGCGGTTGTGCTGGTGCTCACGCTGAGTGGGGTAGGGCAGACCAATCCCACGCCGCTTCACCGGTTGGTTGAGAAGCTGTTCCCGATCCCGTCCCCCACGGGCTACGAGCACATCCTGGTCCAGGAGATCAAGGATACACTTCCCACGAAGACGGTGTTTTCTCAGGACAACCTGGGCAGCCTCTACATGGCACCCGCAGCGGGATCCCCCCGCATGGCCGTGCTGACCGGGATGGATGAGATCGCGTATGTGGTGAGCGGGATCACGGACGATGGCTACCTGACCCTGCACCGTGGGGTCAGACCGCCCCACGCCCTGTATGACACCTATCAGGTCGGTCACCCGGTCCGGATCTGGACCCGGAAGGGTCGTGTCGACGGGGTCTGGGCCCTGCCCTCGTCCCACACACTTTCTCGAGCTCGTCGGGCGACCCTCATGCAGGAGCTGACCCTGGAGCACGCCTACGTGGACATCGGTGCGGGGAGCCGTGAGGCTGCCGAGCTGCGGGGGATCGCCTATCTGGATCCTGTGACGCCCGCGGCTTTTATCCACGGCCTGGCGGGGGGCCTGCTCTCCGGGCCGGCGCTGGGCAGCAAGGCCTGTGTGGCCCTGGTGCTGGACCTGGCCGGGAAGGTGGGGGGGACGCCCTCCCTGGCCGATGTGCAGTTCATCTGGCTGGCGCAGGCCAAACTCGTTCGCCGCACCGGCGGGCAGACCGTGGCCATGGGGGCCCTGAGGGCCCGGAAGGATCTCAAAGCCCGGGAGGTGGTCGTCGTCGGCACCTTCCCCTGCCCCGATGATGGAGAGCCGGTGATAGCTCCCGGGGGCGGTCCAGTGATAGCCGGGGGAGGGGAGGGATCCGCCCTGTATGCGCGCATCCTGGGCGCGGCCCGGACAGCGGGGATCCCGCTTCAGGAGGCCCCGGATTTTGCCTCGGCCGTCCTGTCCCCCTTCCAGGGCGGCTCGTTCGATGCCGTCGCCGTGCTGCTGCCGGTCAAGTTCGCGGCCACGCCATCGGAAGTGATCCAGGTGCACGACCTCGAGGCGCTGCAGCGCCTCCTCCTGGCTGTGACCGCTGAAGGAGGCTCACGATGAAAAAGGCCGCACGCACACTCTGCCTGGTTCTCGGCAGCATCTCTCTCCTGGCCCTAGTGTCTCCGGCCAGGGATGCGGACTCGGCCTGGATGTGGCTTCACAAGCTCCTGCCGCTGCCCGGCGTTTCCGGCTACGAAACTCAGGTGGCCGATTTTGTCCAGGCTTCTATCCCCAAGGGCCTCGAAATCCAGCGCGACGACATGGAAAACGTCTGGTTCACGGTGGGGGAGGGAAGTCCACATCTGGTGTTCGTGGCCCACACCGACGAGCTCGGACTGGTGGTCACGGAGATCACGGACAGGGGGCGCCTCAAGGTCTCGGGCCGGGGAGGCTTCCTAGCCCAGATGTATGAAGGACGCCCGGTCGTCGTTTACACGGCCGACGGTTTTGTAAACGGTGTCGTGGCTCCGAGGAGTGATTACACTGAGCGTGTCCCTGAGAGGGCGCTGCTTACGATCGATGACATTGAGGTCTATCTGGGGGTCGACAGCCGGGAGGGCGCGGCCGGCCTGGGTGTCAAAGAGAGCGATTTCATAACCATCCGCAAACAGATCACCGAGCTCACGCCGGATCTGATAGCCACACGGGCCGTGGACGACCGCGCGGGGTGCGCCGTGCTGCTGGCCGCCGCTCACCGCATCCGCTGGTCTCGGGTACGGGGCAAGACCGTCACCTTTGCCTGGGATGTGCAGGAAGAGACCGGCCTGGTCGGCGCCGCCCGACTGGCCAAACAGCTGGGTGCGGACTATGTCTTTCCCATAGACACCTTTGTCTCGACCGACGGGCCCCTGGATGAGAAGCGCTTTGCGTGCATACCCCTGGGAGAGGGGCTGGTGATCCGGGGCATGGACAGCAGCACCATAGCACCCCGGCTCGAGATGGAAAAGGTCATGGCCATGGCCCGTAAGCGCGGCATTCCCTATCATCTGGGCAATACGGCGGGCAGCACGGACGGAACCCGGTTCATACCCGAGGGGGCCGTGTGCCTGCCTCTATCCTGGCCGGGGACCTATTCGCATTCCTTTATCGAAAAGATCCACCGCAAGGACCTGCAGGCCCTGACTGACCTGGTGGTCGCCCTGGTGGATAATTTTCACTAGGAAAAGATCGCCGCGCTCACTGCGTTCACTCGCGATGACATCGAGATCGCGTCGTTTCACTCGAGATGACGGTTGCCCGCGATGACACACTGGGCAATTTCCAATTACGTGTTCGTATTGAATCGATCCGGCGGGCGTGATATGGTGAGACCGATATTTTGATATTTTGAGTAAGACGCATCGTTTGAGTGAGACACATCGTTTGAGTAAAACACATCGGAGGATACTTCATGACCGAAGACACGACCCCTGAAAAGAAGAAGGGCTTCCTGGCGTCCTTTCCC
>JAUXEH010000051.1 GCA_030620655.1 Candidatus Aminicenantota bacterium
CCCGGCCCATCACACGGTCCGGCCCCCCGTCCTCATAGGCCCGGTTCAGCTCGATGACCTTGTTCATGTCGCTCTTTATCGGCTTGACCAGAGACAGGCTCTTCATGACACCGCGTGTCTCGCCGTATTTACCGTTGTTGACCCCACGCCAGTAGTAGCCGTCCGGCTTCTCGGGCTCCAGGGCCATGGCCTTTTCGGCATGGTAGACACCCTGAGTAAAGGTTATCTGACGGTCCTTCTTGCCTTCCTTGTGCTCACCGATGTAGTACAGGATGCGGGAGATCTTCCAGTAGGCCTCATACTTGTCTTCCGCCGCGATAAGCGCGGCCCGGTACAGGGCCAGCGCTTCCTCGGCCTTCTCCATGCTCTGCACCTCGGCATAGAGGGCATCCGCCTCTTTTATCAATTCCTCCGGGGTCTGGCCCAACGCCATCATCGAGACCAGCACAAGTCCCAAAACCAAACAGAAAAACTTAGTCTTCATCTCCCTCTCCTTATGTTTCCTGAGCTATGCATAAAAAATGCCAATGCTTTTTTTTGCTTCAGCAGTATCAGGTAGTTATCCTGACATTGCTGAAAAAACTTTTCAAGAAGAATCTTTTTATATTCACAATCCACCAAAGTAATGGTCCGCCCGTTCGTCCAACTCCCTGAGCAGATTTTCGATACGGAGGCGCACCTGTTCGAAAGCTTCATCCTTCAGGCCCGGGTCCACGGTAAAGGGCTCCCCATAGATGGCCACCAGGCGCTGGAATGGCCAGGGCAGCAGGAATCCGTCCCAGCTGCCGAATATTTTTCTCTGGGCTGCAGAGAAGGAAAAAGGCACGATGGGAGCCCCGGTGACCTGGGACAGCTTGAGGGCACCCGGCTTCATTTCCCTGCCGGGGCCCTTGGGGCCGTCGGGGACTATTACCACCTCACCTCCCTGTGCCAGCTCGTCCTTCAAGGTCGCCCAAGCCTTGAGCATGGAATGAGAGCCGGAACCGCGGAGGAATTTATATCCCCAACCCGATGCGAGGCGCACCAGGAGCTCTCCGTCTCCAGAGGGACTGATCATGGGCATGATGCCCCGATTCCGGAAGAAAAAAGGAGTGATGAAAAGGCGCCCGTGCCAGACCATGAGGATAACGGCTTTTCTTTGATCGCGCAGAAGCCGGTAAGGCTCTTCCCCCTCCACCGTGATCCGGGTCGACCACATCCAGAGCCGGTACGCCAGTTTCCCGACCGTTCCAATGAGAAACAAGCGCGTCCTTCTACCTAGCGCCATGGAGCCCATCATATATCATCCACTCCCGGCCGTAAAGCTAGATCCCACACCATGCCGAGCAGGAACCCGGCCAGGCTCAAACCCAACCCATAAGGCACGGAGTACGGCCATTCCGGAAGAGGCAGGGGGAGCAGGCCGACTGCGGCGCAAAAGACACACACGGCATAGCCCCCCCCCAGGCACACACTCAGGAGGCCGGCCGCCGGTAATTTGCGGCGCAGGAAGATCATCGCGATCCCGGGGATAAAAAACCCCTCGGCCAGGATCTCCGATGCCAGCCCCAGCGCCTGCAGGATGCTTTGGAAGCGGGTGGCGACCAGCAGGGCCAGGACCGCCATCACCACGGTCGAGGCCCGGCTCAATATCAACGCGTCCGTTTCTGAGGTCCTGCGTAGGAGTCTCTGGAGAACATCCCGTGTCAGAGAGAGCGCACCGGTGTTTATAGCCGTATCCAGGGTGGACATGATGGCCGCCGCTACCGCCACGAACAGGAAACCGGACAGCAGGGCCCCCACAGAGGGCACGACCGCGGAGAGCAGCGGCCCGTCGAAGTCGTGCTCGAGGAACAGAGGTAGGGCCAGGATTCCGATGGCCACGATCACAGCGTAGATCAAGAGGAAAGCGAACGCTGCGGCCAGCAGGCCTTGCTGCGCGTGGCGGGGAGTCCGGGCGGCCTGGATCCTCTGCCAGACGATAGGCGAGACGGTCCAGGCACACACAAAGGACAAGACCACCAGGGCGTTCCTCTCCCAACCATGGAAGAATTGCCAGAACTCCGGCCCTCGCCCCTGCAGGGCCGCGGCCGCGGCGTCCCCGAACGACACACGGCCGGCCAGGTGAAAGAAAAGCCCGAATATGCCCCCGACGAGCAAAAAGAACTGCAGGCTGTCCGTCAGGACCACGGCGAAAAAGCCGCCTACCACTGAGTACGCGACCACAACAGCCGTGCCGAACAGCAGCGCCTGGACATAGGGGATTTGGAGTATCGCGCCCAGAAAACTCCCCAGGGCCACCATCTGGGAGGCTGCCAGCAGGATCATGTACCAGACGATCAGGAAGGAGGCCAGGTGCCGGACAGCTCGACCGTAGCGCATCTCCACCAGATCGGGCAGGGTGATGATGGGAAGGCGCCGGATGGGAGCGGCCAAGACAAAGGCGAATCCCAGGGCCGTGAGCACGGCCGGCAGCCCCATGACCCAGAACGAGCTGACTCCTTGGGAATACGCCTCATCCACGGTCACAAGGGTGGAAGAGGCCCCGATCCAGGACGCGGCCAGGGAGAGGAAGACGAGCATGGATCCCAGGTCGCGAGAAGCCAAAAAGAATCCCTCCAAGCTCCGGGTTTTCCTGGCAAAAAACACCCCCACGATCAGGAGCAGGAGGAAATAGCCGGCCAGCGCTATCAGCAGATCGATACGCACACTGGCTTTATACCAGATCACGGACAGCCAGTGCAACCTCGTCAAGTCAGGGGGGATATGCTATAATCACGTTGCCATGTGGTTCCTGCTGATCATGCTTCTGTGCCGGCCCGGGGAAGGCCCGCAGTCGGCGGAGGACATAGCGCGAAACCTGGAAATCCGGATGGGCGAGCTCCACTCCCTGCAGGCCGACTTCCAGCAGACCCTCTTCTCCTCGACCATATCGACACCTCTGCAGGAAAAAGGGACGCTCTACATCCGCAAGCCGGGCTGGTTGAGGTTCGACTACGAAGATCCCGAGATCCACGTGTTTCTCATAAAAGGCAGCCTGTACCAGGAATACTACCCGGAAGACAAACAGCTGGTGGAGCGGACCTTGACTGAGGAAGGCTCGGAGGCTGCACTGCTGGCCCTGCTGGCGGGATCGAGCGGGATCCTTGAGCACTACCGGGTGGAGTTCGATCCGGATGCGCCGGAGGATACCGGCGGCCACCATCTCAAGCTGACCCCCCGGGAGGAGGAGGCCGACACCTACATAATCCTGGAGATCGATGCCCGTGACGGGCTCATCCGCAGGGCCGTCTCCTTTGACTGGACAGGCAACCGCCAGGAGTTCCTTTTCAGCCGTGTCAAGACCGACATCAGGCTGTCAGATAACATCTTCGAGCTGAAGGTCCCTCCGGATGTGGACATCATCAGATAGGCCCCGCCTCAAAACCATTCTCAGCCTAATCCGTATACACATCTGAGGGCTGGATGGTCCTTCATGGACGACGATAAACAACTGATCCAGAGAACCCTCGCCGGTGAAAAAGAGGCATTCGAGATGATCATACTGAAGTACCAGCAGCCGCTCCTGAACTACATCGGGCGGACACTCGGCCAGTACGAACTGGCGCTGGAATTCACACAGGAAGTCTTCATCAAGACCTATTCCTCTCTCCACACATACCAGCCCCGCTACAAATTCAGCACCTGGCTCTTCAAGATCGCCTCCAACTACATCATCGATTACTGGCGTAAAAAGAAGATCGACGCCTTTTCCATCGATCAGCAGGAGGCCAGCCCCCACCGGATCCATCCCATCCAGATCCCGGCTAAAGAAATCCCGGTGTGCCGCAGCTACGAGCTGTCTGAGTTGACGCAGCAGGTCGAAGAGGCCCTGCAGTCGCTTCCTCCCGCACTCAGGGAGCTGTTTATCTGGAGGCACATCAACGACCTCACCTACGAAGAGATGGCGGAGATCAAGGATCTCCCCGTGGGGACGGTCAAGAACCGGGTGTTCCAGGCCAAGGAATCGATCCGGAAGAAACTGGAGGAAAACGTATGAGCTGCCTCAGCGCGGACGACATCTACCTTTATCTGGAAGGCGAGCTGACCGGGCCCGACGCGTCCCGGATCAGCGAGCATCTGGAACACTGCGCCGCCTGCCGCGAGGCCCTGGAGGAGCGGGGGCTCCTGCTGCAGGCCGCCCGGCGCCTGCCCCGCTGGACGGTTCCCCAGGATTTCGCCCGGCAGGTCATGGAGCGCCTGTTCCCGCAGAGGCTGTCTCTGGGACGCGCCCTGTGGACGGCGGCTATCGGGACCTTCGCGATCGTGACATCCCTCCTCCTGGTATTCCTGTTCTCTGGCCTAGGCCTCCTCAACTTCCTGATGTCCCTCAATCAGTCAATCCTGAACGGGCTGCGCGATCTCGCTGTATTCGGGGCCAAGTTCGTCAAGACCTTCACGCTGATGGTCAAGGTTTTCGCGCAGTTCACCGGTTTTGTCTGGGAAAACCTGACCCGGCTCTCAGGGCTTCCCAGCGTGGAACTCCAGGCTGCCCTGGTGGTGATCGCCGTCCTTTTTACAGCATCCGTATATATCGGTCTCCGGCGCCTCCGGCCGATGGGAGAAAGATCATGAAACCTAGAGGAGCGGGACTTGCCGTCGCCCTGGCCCTGATGCTGATGGGGAGTGTCCCCATGTTCGGCCAGCAGGGCTTCAGCCTCAAGAACGACATCGTGGTCGAGAGCGGTGAAGTCCAGGACAATGTTTTCACCATCGGCGGAAGCATCCACATCAAAGGCAGGGTCGAAAAAACGGTCATCGCTTTCGGAGGCAGCATCATCATCGAAGGCGAGGTGGGAGAGGCGGTCATGGGGATCGGCGCTGAGGTCATCCTCAAGTCCGGCGCCCGGATCGAAGGGGACCTGGTCTCCTTAGGCGGGACATTGACCAAGGCTCCGGGAGCCTTGATCGAGGGAGATACCATATACTTCAAGGCCGATGAGGGCATCGGTAAGATCATTCAGGAAGGGCTGTTCGGCCGGACCGGTGTCTCATTGATCCCCCTACTCATCATCCTCAGGTTGATCATGGCCTTCATCTGGTTCATCCTGGCCGTGGTCATCCTGGCCATATTCCCCCGACAGATCACATTCGCGGCCGTCCAGATCCGCAGGGCCTTCTGGCCTGTGTTCGGGACCGGTGTATTGACCATCGTGGTCTTTTCCGGCCTGGTGCTCTTTGCCGCCCTGCTCTCGCTGGTGCTCATCGGGCTTCCCATCCTGGTATCGCTGATCATCATCGGGGTCATCATCAAGATCTTCGGGCAGGTCATCCTTTTCTACTTCTTCGGAGAGATGCTCTACCAGGCCTTCAGCCGCAAACCTACGCCTCCCTTCCTGGCCGTTACAATGGGTTTCGTGCTGGTGACCATGGTCGGGATGATCCCCATCCTGGGCGCGCTCGCCTCCCTGGTACTGAACATCATCGGATGGGGTGTCGTGATCCGCACCAAATTCGGGAACATCCCCAACTGGTTCAGAAAAACAGCCTAGAGTTCGAGGATTTCTTTTTCTTTGGCGGCGGCTATTTCTTCTGTCTTTCTGATGTTCTGGTCGGTGATCTCCTGAAGCTTGTCATAGCCCCAGAACTTGTCGTCTTCGCTGATCTCCTTCTCTTTCTCGAGGAGTTCGATCATCTCTTTGGTCTCCCGCCTCATGATGCGCAGCACGGTCTTTTCGTCTTCCATCAGCTTGTGGATGTGCTTCGCGATCTCACGGCGCCGTTCTTCATCAAGGGGCGGGATAGGTATCTTCAGTATCTTGCCGTCGTTGATCGGGTTAAGCCCCAGGTCTGCCGCCCGGACGGCCTTGTCGATGGTCTCCAGCAGGCTTGTGTCCCAAGGCTGTATGGTTATGAGAGTGGGATCCGGGACCGCCAGGGTTGCGACCTGGTTCACGGGGGTCAAGGTCCCGTAGTACTCGATCTTGATGTCCTCGAAGATGCCGATGTTGGCCCGGCCGGTCCGAAGCTTACTCAGATCCTTGCGGAAGTGCTCTACAGAGCCCTTCAGCTTTTTTTCCAGCTCTCTCAGTTCTTCCTTGACCATGTTTCACCCTTCCTCGCAAATCCCGATTTGGATCTATTTCAGACCCGGCCTTTTCAATAAACCCGGGTCCCGATCTTCTGCCCCAGCGCCGCCTTTTTGATGTTTCCCTTTTCTCTCAGGTTGAACACGATGATGGGCAGGTCATGCTCGCGGCACAGCTGGAAGGCGGTGGCATCCATGATCTTGAGGCCCATGTTGAGGGCCTCGCCGAACCGGATGTCCTCAAACAGTTGGGCGTTCTTGTCGAGCACAGGATCGGCGGAATACACGCCGTCAACATTGGTGGCTTTCAGGATCACTTCGGCGTTGATCTCCAGGGCACGGAGGACACCGGCCGTATCTGTGGTGAAATAGGGGCTTCCGATGCCGGCGGTGAAGATCACGACACGGCCCTTCTCGAGGTGACGGATGACCCGGCGGCGCAGGAAAGGCTCGGCCACGGACTTGACCTCGATCGCTGAGATCTGCCGCGTGACGACACCCTCCCGCTCGAGGGCATCCTGGAGTGCGATGCCGTTCATGATGGTGGCCAGCAGGCCCATGTAATCCGCCGAGGCCCGGTCCATACCGGCCTCCGCTCCCCGAATGCCGCGGAAGATGTTCCCCGCTCCGATCATGATGGCGATCTCCATGCCCAGAGCTTGGACGTCCTTGATCTCGCGTGCTATGTTTTGGGTGGTGTCCAGGTCTATGCCGTAGGGAAGCTCACCGAGAAGAGATTCGCCGGATAGTTTAAGCAGGATCCGTTTGAACCGCTCTTTTTTCTCCGGCATGTTGGCTTTGATCGATCAGGATTCGCTCAGAGCGAACCGGGCGAACCGTTTTACCTGGATGTTCTCTCCGAATTTTGCGATATAGGTGGCCAACAGCTGCTCCACCGTCATCTTGTCGTCTTTGATGTAAGGCTGATTCAGAAGGCAGACTTCGGAATTGAACTTCCGCAGTTTCCCTTCCACGATCTTTTCCACGATCTCCGGCGGCTTGTTGGAGTCCTTGAGCTGAGTGCGGATGATTTCCTGCTCTTCCTCCAGGGTCGCGGCCGGCACCTGGTCCGCCGACACATAGGTCGGGTTGGCTGCGGCGATGTGCATGGCGACGTTCTTCACCAGTTCCTTAAATTCTTCGTTCCGGGACACGAAATCGGACTCACAGTTGATCTCGACCAGGACACCCAGCCGGCCGTTCATGTGGATGTAGGATCCCACCATGCCGTCGCCGGTGCTCCGGTGCATCTTCTCCTTGGCCCGGGCCATCCCCTTTTTCCTGAGCTCGGTGATGGCTTTTTCCAGGTCGCCGTCTGTTTCCTGCAGCGCTTTCTTGCATTCCATCATCCCGATGCCTGTACGCTGGCGTAGCTCGTTGACCAGTTGCGCTGTGATCTTCATCTTTTATGCTTCCTTTTCGGTTTTCTTCTCTGCGGGTTTCGCTTCTTTGGCGGGAGGTTTCTCTTCTGCTTTCGAGGAAGCTTCCTGCTTCTTTTCAGGCTCGGCGGCGGGTTTCGCCGCGGCCGGTGCGGGCTCTGGTTCGGGCTCGTCCGTGACCGGCTCTTCTACCTCGACCTTGGGTTTTTCCTCGGCCTTCGGTTCTTCCTTGACCTCTTCGGCAGCGGGTTCTGCCGCGGCCGGTGCGGGCTCTGGTTCGGGCTCGTCCGTGACCGGCTTTTCTTCCTCGGTCTTGGATTCTTCTTCGGCTGCCTGCTGTGCGAGCAGTTCCTTTTCCATCCGGCTCTTCTTGCCCTCCAGGATGGCGTCGGCGATCTTGGATGTGAACAGCTCGATGGCCCGGACCGCATCGTCGTTGCCCGGGATGGGATAGTCGATATTCTCAGGATCGCCGTTGGTGTCCACTATGGCGACTATGGGGATGCCGAGTTTCTGCGCTTCGGAAATGGCGATGTCCTCTTTCGTGGAATCGATCACCACCATGACGCCGGGACGCCTCTGCATGGTTTTGATCCCACCCAGGTTTTTCGACAGCTTCCGGTAGACCTTCTCGAGTTTGGATTGTTCCTTATTCGAAAGCAGGTCCCAGCGGCCGTCGTCCTTCATCTCTTCCATTTCGATCAGCTTGTCGACACTGCCGCGGATGACATCGAAATTCGTGAGCAGGCCGCCCAGCCAACGCTGATTGACATAACAGCATTCGGCTTGGATGCCGTAGTCCTTGATGATGTCTTGCGCCTGTTTCTTGGTGCCCACCAGCAGGATGTCCTGCCCTTTCTCCGCCACCTCGCGGATAAAAGAGATGGCCTCCTTGAAAACCTTCATAGTCTTCTGCAGGTCGATGATGTAGATCCCGTTCCTCTGCCCGAATATAAACTCTTTCATCTTGGGATTCCACCGCTTGGTCTGGTGACCAAAGTGGACGCCTGCCTCTAAAAGCTCTTTCATAGTAACTGAAACCAACGTTAATCCTCCGTTATCTCTTGTGGTACTGAGGGGCCTTCCGGGCTTTGAGCAATCCGTACTTCTTCCGCTCCTTCTCCCGAGCATCGCGGGTGAGCAGACCGGCTCCCTTAAGAATGGGCCTGAGTTCTTTGTTAAATTCCACCAGCGCCCTGGAGATTCCCAGGCGGATGGCATCGGCCTGGCCTCTGGTTCCTCCGCCGTTGGCCCGAATAAAAAGGTCGAATTTGCTCTCCGTTTCCGTCAAATGCAGGGGCTGCTTTATGGTGTGCTTGTGGCTTTCCAAGCTAAAGTATTCATCGAAGGGGCGGAGTCTTTTATTGACATACAGCGTGATATCCCCCTTTCCGGGCCGAAGATACACGCGCGCCACCGATGTTTTCCGTTTACCTGTCCCGTAATACTGAATTAAGCTCACGGTTCCTCCTAAAACTTGTATTCCTGGAGCTGTTGGGCTTCATGGGGGTGATCAGGGCCGGCATAGACCTTGAGTTTCTTGTGGATCGCCCGGTTCAGTTTATTCTTGGGAAGCATGCCCCAGACCGCTTTGCGGATCACTTCTTCAGGCTTTTTATCCATGAGCTCTCTGAGAGTCTTTTCTTTGATCCCTCCCGGATATCCGGTATGGGAGTAGTATTTCTTCTGATCCAGCTTTTTCCCGGTCACCTTGATCTTCTCTGCGTTGACCACGACCACGAAATCACCCGTATCCATAAAATCCACATACTGCGGCTTGTTCTTCCCACGCAACAGGTTGGCCACCTGGGTCGCCAACCGACCGAGGATTCTACCATCGGCATCGATCAGCCACCACTGTCGCTCGACTTCATCTTTTTTCGGCACGTATGTTTTCATCGCATCCAACTTTAGAATTTAATCCTAAAGGAATAGGTCAAGAAGTAAATATACCTATAGTGATGAGGAAATATACTAAATCTTGATGCTTCTGTCAACCGTGGAGGTGAGGGTCAAACTTTAGCCGTTTGACCCCGAAGTGTTGATTCCAAAAATTAGGCTAGCGAATCTCTCCGCGTTGGAGCTCTCTCTCCAGTTTTTCTCTCCCCAGCTCTCTTTTGCGGACTTCTCTGTATCTTGCCAGCCAGGAGTCGGCTCTCTGGATGTAGCTCTGCTCCCTTTCCGGGTAGAGTTTGGAGTGTACGTTCCGGTACAGCATGTTGATGTAGGCATAGGTGAACGCGTGGGTGTTGTCGAGCTCCATGGACTTGAGCAGCGCACTCTCGCTATTGTTCGCTATCTGGATGCGATCGTTCCTGGGGAGCACGTTCTGCAGGCGGTAGGCTTTCTGGAAGCGGTTCACACCCAGGGTGTACCAGACCAGGGCATTGTCCGGTTCCATTTCGGTCTGCATCATATGGGCCGCATAAGCCTTATCGAATTCCGGCAAGGGCTGCTGCTCATCATAGAACTGGGCCAGATAGGAATATCCCTCCCGGTTTTCCGGATCGGTTTCGATCCGGCGCAGGTACATCTTCTCCGCACGGCTTTTCAGATCATTGTCTTCCGCGGCATACCGCTTGTAGAAGCCGGCCACCACATAATAATTGCTCATGTTGGTGGGTTCCTGCTCCAGGATCATCAGGAACAGCTGCTCCGCTTCTTCAAATTTTCGCATCTTGTCGTACATGTCACCCAACGAATGGACGATCTGCTTGTTGTCGGGGTCGATCTCCAAAGCTTTGGTCAGCGCATCCAGGGCCTGCTGAGCACTTTCGTTATTGGCCTCATTGTCCATACCGGGCTTGTACATGTTCTTGTAGCTCTCACCCAGGAACCTATAGGCCTGGACCAGTTCGGGATTGTAATGCAGGGCCCGTTCATATTCCTCTATGGCCAAACGGTACTGCTGTTCCGTGAAGTGATGATTGGCAGTGCTAAAATGGTGGTTCGCTTGAAGCCGGCTGAGCTTGAGCTTTTCACATCCCGTGGTAGTGAAGACCAGGCCAGCGACCATGATGACCAGGAGCGCAACATGTATGCTTCTTCGAAACATCACGACCTCCTTACTGTTCGAATATGTTTATTTTAAAGGAAAAGAGTTTTATAGTCAATTCCCTGCATGCGCAGGTCAATTCCGGCGGACCACGATCCGGATGGGGGTGCCCTGCAGGTCGAAGTGTTCGCGCAGTTTTTGCACGAAAAACTTCTCATAGGCCGGAGCCAGGGATATCCGGGAATGCGTGAACAGGATGAAGGTGGGGGGCAGGGATTTCAGCTGGGTCATGTACTTGATCTTGATCTTGGTCCCCTTGCGCGTCCGTGCCGGGTATTTGGTGTTGATCTCGCTCAGGAACTCGTTGAGCCGCGCCGTCGCGATCCTTTTGCGGCCGTTGGCCAGGACCCCATCGGCCGTGTCCAGGATCTTGACCACCCTTTGGCCGGACAGGGCAGAGATAAAGAGCAGAGGCGCGTAGAACACAAAATCGAGCTTCTGGGCAGCCATTCTTGTAAAATCTTTGATCGTCAGGGTGTCCTTGTCCACCAAGTCCCATTTGTTCAGGGCCAGGATCAGAGGCTTTCCCGAATCCCGGGCCAGATGGGCGATGGCCGTGTCCTGCCGCGTAGGGAATTCCTGAGCATCCATGACCAGACAGATGACATCCGCCGCATGGATGTCTTTCTTGGCTTTGATGATCCCCGCCTTCTCCCTTTGATCGCGGGTCCGGCCCATCTTCCGGATCCCGGCCGTGTCCACCAGGCTGTAGGCCTTCTTGTTGCGGTGGATCAGGGTGTCCGTGCTGTCCCGCGTGGTCCCTGGGATCTCACTCACGATCAGGCGTTTCTCTCCGCTCAAGCGGTTGACGATGGAAGATTTCCCCACATTGATGCGGCCCACCAGGGCGATCTTGACAGGGATGTCTCCGTCCTTCTCCTGCTCGAGATTGGCAGGCAGAGCCTGTATCAGGAGGTTTTCCAGGTCTTCAATATTCCGTTTATGCTCTGCGGACACAGCCACAAAATCCTGCGGGCCCAGCAGGAATAAATCCGGGAAACCCTTACCTTCCTCAGCCACGGAATCCACCTTGTTGACCACAACGTAGAGCGTCTTGTCGAGCTTGCGCAGGGACAGGAACAGCTCTTCCTCAGGGGGGAGCAGGGGCCGCTTCCCGTCCAGGACGAACAGCAGGACGTCCCCCTCCTGAGACGCTTCCCAGGCCTTTTCCTTGACCTGAGCCGAGAAGGGGTCCTCCTGGGTGTCGAAGAATCCGCCGGTATCGACCAGCACAAAACGGCGGTCTTCAAGGGTACACTCCGCGGCGACCTGATCCCTGGTCATCCCCGGCTGGGAGTGGACCAGAGATTTTTTCTTCCCCAACAGACGGTTGAAAAGCGTGGATTTCCCCACGTTCGGAAATCCAACGATCACGACTCGGGGCAGCTTTTTCATGGTAAAGGTCAGTTGGCGATGAGATCCAGCCTGGGCAGCAGGGGGCGCGTCAGGTCGATATGACCGTTCAGGGTCTCCCGCTCGTTCCCTGCGATCAGGATAAACACACGTTTGATGGACTTGAAGTTGGTGGTCAAAGTGTTGACGATGGCAAAGACGGTGGCCATTTCCGCCGAGGTTCCGGAGCTGTGATTGTCCTTGAGCTCACGGGAAAAGTCCACGTAGGCGACGCCGTCCCGGGTGATGTACATCTCCCGGAGCCGCGTGCCCGATGGGACGGACGCCACCGCGCCGTTGGACGATCCCCTGACCAGCTCCTCGATCGTTTGTTTGGCTTCAAAAATTGTTTGTTCATGGGTGTAGATTTCCCGCTCCTCAGGATGCAGGAGAAGGTCATCTTCCGAGAGAAAGAAAAGCGATACCGTCCGGGTCTGGCGAGCCGCGGCCGGAACCTCCCCCGGATCATCCGGAGCGGAAACCGGATCCCGCAGCGGGGGCTGTTCGTCGCCTGCGCTGAAGAACAGGACCACCAGAACGATCAGCAGCACAAAGAGGACAGCGAGGGGCAGGATTCGTTTTATATCCATGCCGACCCGTCAGTCCCTGGCCTGCTGCCGAATGTATTTCGCCATGCCCGCGTAGATGGCCTCGGCCACGGCGTTCTGAAAATCATCCGTCAACAGTTTGCGTTCTTCGTCAGGATTGGAGATGAAGGCGACCTCCACCAGAACGGCCGGGCAGGCCAC
>JAUXEH010000455.1 GCA_030620655.1 Candidatus Aminicenantota bacterium
GAAACCTCTGCCAACGAGCTCAGCTCCGGCTCTCTGTTCGCAGGCAGGTATCAGATCATTGAGGAGCTGGGTCAGGGGGGTATGGGGAAGGTCTACCGGGCCCTGGACAGGGAACTGAACGCGGAAGTCGCGTTGAAGCTCATCCGGCCCGAGATCGCGGCCGACAGCAAGACCATCGAGCGTTTCAAGCATGAACTGAAGCTGGCCCGCAACATCAGCCACAGGAATGTCGGGCGCATGTATGAGCTCATGGATGAAAAAGGGACCCGCTTCATCTCCATGGAATACATACCGGGTGAGGATCTCAAGAGCTTTATCCGGAGGTCGGGCCGGCTGGAGATTTTCAAGGCGATCGATATTGCCAAACAGGTGTGTGAAGGCTTGTCCGAGGCTCATAGGACGGGGACCGTGCATCGGGACCTGAAGCCCTCCAACATCATGATCGACAAAGAGGGGAACGCCCGGATCATGGATTTCGGGATTGCCCGGTCGCTTAAGGCCAAGGGGGCCACCGGCCCCGGGATCATGATCGGGACGCCCGCATACATGTCCCCGGAGCAGGTCGACGGGGAGGAGACCGATCAGAGGGCGGACATCTATGCCCTGGGAGTGATCCTGTATGAGATGTTGACGGGGGAGCTGCCTTTTAAGGGGGACACGCCGTTCAGCATCGGCATGAAACACAAGGGGGAGAAACCCAGGGATCCCAGGGAGCTGAATCCAGGGATCCCCGAGGGCCTCAGCCGGATTGTCCACAAGTGTCTGGAAAAGGATCGCTCAGGGAGATATCAGAGCGCAGTCGAATTACGGGCCGACCTGAGCCAGGTTGAGCAGGAGACGCCTTCGCATGCGCATATGCCGGCAGAAATGCCGGTCCGGCCCGGAGCCGAGAAGAAACTTCGGCCCGCGGCGATCGCAGCCTTGATCCTGGTGCTGGGGGCCTTTGCGTTCTCTTTCGCCTATTTTGTGCTTTTCCCCTGGCTCAGGACAGATGAAGCCGTAGTGGGAGAAGCCGGAGGGACTGATTGGACCGTGTCCATCGCCGTTCTTCCTTTCGCCGATCTCAGCCCTCAAGGGGACCAGGCTCACATCTGCGACGGGATGGTAGAAGAAATTAGGGGGAGGCTCGTCAAGATCGATCAGCTCAAGCCGATTTCCCGGACCTCGGTGGTCCGCTACAGGAACACGGACAAGAGCCCCCAGCAGATCGCCCAAGAGCTCAACGTGACCCACATCCTCGAGGGGAGCATTCAGAGGGAGGGAGACAGCATTCGGGTCAACGCCAACCTGATTGATGCGAAGACCGGCTTCCAGTTGTGGAATAGGAATTACACGCAGAAGATCGAGAGCCTCTTCGCCATCCAGGATGAGATCTCGACCGCCATAGCAAAGGCTTTGGAGCTGGAACTCACGCAGAACATGCTGGCCGAGTACAGGTCACGGCAGCCTGCGGACATGGAGCTGTACGAGAAATACATGCAGGGCATGTACTTCATCAACAGCAAGTATACGATTACCTACCAGGAGGAGGATTTCCAGGAGGCCATGGCCATGTTCGAACAGGCCCGGGAGATCGATCCGGATTTTGCCCTGATCTACACCGGTACGGCCTGGGCCTACTGGCACCGATATCAGCTCACCGATGACCCCGCTGACATCCAGAATGTCCTGATCAACAGCGAAAAGGCATACCAACTGAACCCGGATTATGCCGAGTCCAACATCTGCAAGGCATTCTCCCATTTCATTCGGAACGAACATGACAAAGCGTATCCGTATTTTCGGATTGCCGTGGATAAAAGCCCCAATGAGCTGGTAACCAACCAGACCGTCGCGTACTGGTA
>JAUXEH010000283.1 GCA_030620655.1 Candidatus Aminicenantota bacterium
CGCCTCTTTCCGGTTCGGTGTGAGAATACCTAGTTCGATTCGATCAGGTAATGGCTCCCACTCTGGTTTGAGGACCGACGATCCAGGAACCATTCCAGCACGCCAAGTCATGGTTGAAGCTGGGAAGGTCCACGATGATGTAGAAGCCGGCGTCGGGAGCTGAAGGTGAATAGCTATACGGGGTGGTGTCGTAGATAGCATTACGACCATAAGAACCCACGACGAATTCCTCGGCGCCGAAGGTGGCACCGCTGGTGTAGGTTGCTCCCCACATTCCAGAAGCGTTCGTCCGGGTGTAGATCAGATAGGGTGTGCCCCACTGATCGTTGACCGGCAGCACGCGGATATAGAAGGGGGAGAGGGCCGAGTAAATGATCGCCGTGTTGGTGTAGGTACCATTCCAGTCAGGAACAATACCGTGGTCGGTGATGTGGTCCGTGAGCCCCGTCGAAATGGTCATGACGTCCTTCATGGACCCTTTCTGCTTGGCCTTCTGGATGGCGGTGATGGCGTTGGGGATCAGCAGCGCGGCCAAGATCCCGATGATCGCCACCACGATCAGCAGCTCGATGAGGGTGAATCCTTTTTGTTTTTTCATGCTTAAAGCCTCCTTTTATTTTCCGGTGTTGTCTCACCGTTGTTTTGATTACAACCTGTTATTGTGCAACTTTTATGCCAAGATAATAAATGCTTATATTGCTGTATTTAAATAAGTTATACCAAATTAGCCCGGTCACAACTTCAATTATTGACACTATTTGCCCAAGCAATTGCCAATTTTTGTCGCAGAGAAAATTATCCTCGCATCTGAGACCATAGAACACTGGATTTTCCCCTTAAGACTCCCACGGGCTTTCGAGCTGGCGGTCCGTGGGTTCCTGCCGATTCTGGCCGTTTTTCTTGAAATCCTTCAACTCGAACTTATCGATCAGGTACCTGAGGGAACGGTAGTTGACTCCCAGAAGCGCGGCCGTCTCCTTGAGTCGACTATCCGACATGATCAAGGCCTGCTTCACATAGGATTTCGTGATCTCATCCAGCGTGAGGTTGAGATCGAACCCGGGCTCGATCTGCAGCCCGGAATCGGATATCGCTTGCGGAGTGAGCAGCTCATCGGGCAGGCTTTTGTTGGTGATCGTCTCGCGGTCCTCGATGGCCACGATCCGCTCCACCATGTTTTCCAGCTCACGGACGTTCCCTGGCCAGGGATAGGCCTCGAAGACATTGATCACTTCCGGCGCGAACCGCTTCTGTTTCTTTCCCTGTTTTTCACAGAATTCGGCCAGAAAATGGTTAGCCAAAAGGGGGATGTCGTCTTTTCGCTGCCTCAGGGGAGGCATATTGAAGGAGATCACGTTGAGTCGGTAGAACAGGTCCTCGCGAAACCGTCCCTCTCCGATCCTCTTTTTCAAGTCCTGGTTGGTGGCGCCAATGATCCGGACATCGATAGGGATCTCTTCTGTGCCGCCGACCCGGCGGATCTTCCGTTCCTGGAGTGAACGCAGCAGCTTCACCTGTGTCAGGGGAGACATCTCGCTCACCTCGTCGAGGAACAGGGTCCCGCTCTCCGCCACCTCGAACAGGCCCTTTTTATTCACGATCGCCCCTGTGAACGAACCCTTCATGTGACCGAACAGTTCGCTCTCTAGGAGGTTCTCCGGAAGAGCGGCACAATTGATCGAGACAAAGGGTCTCTCCCTGCGCCGGCTGTAGACATGGATGGCCCGGGCGGCCACCTCCTTTCCAGTGCCGCTCTCGCCCGTGATCATAACCGTGGTATCGGAGGCCGAGACTTTTTCGATCAGGCTATAGACCTCACGAATGGACTTGCTCTTGCCCACCATGTTGGAAAAGGTGTATTTTTCCCTGAACTCCTTTTTCAACAGGGTGTTTTCCTGCTTGAGCCGCCTTTTCTCCAGCCCCTGCGCCACGACGATCTTGAGTTCGTCTATGTCAAATGGCTTAACCACATAGTCGACAGCCCCCTGTTTGAACGCCTGAACCGCCTGATTTATGGTCCCGTAGGCCGTTATCATGACCACGGGGATGTCCGGGCGGCTTTCCTTGACGTGTTTGAGGATCTCCATGCCGCTCATCTGGGGCATCTTGATATCCGTGAGCACCAGGTCGACATCCTCCTTGTCGATCAATTCCAGGGCCTTGACCGCCGAGATGGATGTGAAAACCGTGTATCCCTCTTTCTTGAACACGACACTCAGGAGATCCAGGATGCTCTTCTCGTCATCTATGATCAGTATCTTTTCCATCACTGCTGTTCCTCTTTGCTCATCTCTGCTGTGGAATCCGAATTGGGCGGGAGGATGATGGAGATGCTGGCCCCTTTTCCAGGGGTCGACTCCACCTCGATTTTTCCGTTGTAGTCGTCGACAATGCGGCGCACCACCGCCATGCCGATCCCCCGCCCCGCGGAGAAGCCTGAATAAAAGGGCTCGAACAGACGGTCCTTGTCCTCCTCCTTCATCCCCAAACCGGTATCGGAGAACTTCAGGATCGTCTCCCCCTTTCCGTTCGTGGTGAAATCGACGGTGAGCTCTCCTCCCTCCGGCATGGCCTTCAACCCGTTTTTCAGGAGATTCCAGAAGATCTGCTTGAACTGGTTCCGGTTTCCATAATAGTCGACCCTGACAGAGGCGTAGTTGCCCATCAGCTGCGTCTGCCCGTTGAGGACACCGCTGCTCTGCAGCAGGACCAGGGTTTCATGCATAAGGACGGACAGGTTCATCCAGGAGAACGTCTGCCTCCCGGGAGATGCCAGGTTTAGAAACTGTTCGATGGACTGCGAGATTCGTTCCGACTCGTCCACCACGATGTCCATCAGGCCTTTCTGCTCTCCGGTGAGCACGAGCTCGCCCCGGAGCACCTGCACCGAGCCGGAGATGGCGGCCAGAGGGTTGCGGATCTCATGGGCCATCTGGGCCGAGAACTCCCCGGCCACAGCCAGGCGCTCCTTGAGCTCCAGCTCTCTATTAGCCGTCTGGAGCTGTTCTCTGGCCCTCTGCAGGCTTCCCGTGAGGTGATTGATGAGATAGGCCACCAGGAAGAAAACGCCCCAGGCGATCAGGATGTGGTTGATCACGAAGGCGAAAGAGAGCTCGGCCGGCTGGTTGGAATCGAAGTAGGGAATGATCCCCAGATACATCCCATCCACCAGGATGCCGAAGAAGATGCTGGAGGCCGCGGCCGTGATATAGGCCGCCCGTTGCGAGATCACGATGCTGGCGGCAATGATCTCGAAGATGTAGAGAAAATAGAACGAGCCGCGCAGCCCTCCCGCCAGATAGACCAGGATCGTGATCAGGAGGAGGTCGAACAAGATCTGCAGGTAGGCCTGAAGGTCATAGCGCTTACCCCAGAAAAAGAGGAGCAGGTAGATAACGGATAAAAAATAGGCGGCGAATATCAGAAAATACAGCGGGTTGATGAGGCTGGTCTCGGTGCTGAACTGTATGGTGACCGCGCTTAGGAGCAAGGAGGTGAAGAGGATGAGCCGCAGGATTATGAACCACAGGAGATTCTGTTTCTGCGTCATCGGGCACCGCCGCCTTGGGCTCTCCGTTTCTCCATCCGCTCCGATCTACAGGGATCCCAGCAGGGTAAAGATCGGCAGGTACATGGACACGATGATGATCCCGACGAGCCCGCCCACAAAGATCAGGAGGATGGGTTCCATCACCGACAGCATGGCCGACACGGAGGCTTCCACCTCTTCATCGTAGAAGTCGGCCAGCTTGGACAGCATCTCATCCAGTGTGCCGGTGGCTTCACCCACACCGACCATCTGCACGAACATGAACGGGAAACGCCCGGTGGATTTAAAGCTGTCGGTCAGGCTGGTCCCCTCGGCCACCATGGAGCGCGACTGCATGATGCTTTTCTCGATGATCACGTTTCCGGAGGTGGATGACGTGATCTTCAGGCTTTCCAGCATGGGGACACCACCCGAAAGCAGTGTGGCCATGGTGCGGGTTATGCGGGACAGGCCCACTTTTTCCAGAAGCGGGCCGAACAGGGGCATGCGCAGGAGGAAGGTGTCCGTGACTTTCCGTCCGCTTTTAGTATTCCGGTACAGGCGCACTCCGACGATGGTCCCGATGATCCCTAAAAAAATGAGCACGATGTAACTCTGCACAAACTTGCTCACTGCCAGCACAAACGCCGTCAAACTGGGGAGAGTTGCCCCCAGTTCGCTGTAGATGTTGGCGAAGACGGGTATGACCTTCCACATCATGAAGATGACCACTATGACAGCGAAGGAGACGATGGCGACTGGATAGATCATCGCCTGACGAACCTGTGACCGCAGCTTGACGGTCTTCTCCAGGAATTCCGCCAGC
>JAUXEH010000315.1 GCA_030620655.1 Candidatus Aminicenantota bacterium
CCTCTCCCGTGCCACCAGCAAGCAGCTAGCCCCGGAATTCCTGGACCTGTGGGCGCGGCTCAAGGGAATCTGCGTGATCGGTACCGGAGATTTCACCCATCCCGGCTGGCTGGAGGAGCTTCAGGAGAAACTCGAACCGGCCGAGGAAGGCCTGTTCCGGCTGAAGCCCGCCTACCGGCAGAAGGCGGCGGTCCCGGAAGCCCCCACATTTAGCGGCGAAGTCCGCTTCGTGCTGCAGGCCGAGATCAGCAGTATCTACAAGAAGAACGGCCGCACCCGTAAAGTGCACAACGTGATCCTGGCCCCCGACTTCGAGACCGTGGAGAAGATCCGGCAGTCCCTCCTGCGCCTCAATGCCAACCTGACCTCGGACGGGAGACCCATCCTGGGCCTGGACTCCCGCTCACTGCTCGAGATCGCCCTCGAGGCCTCGGACCGCACCGCCTTCATCCCGGCCCACATCTGGACGCCCTGGTTCTCGATCCTGGGTTCCAAGTCCGGGTTCGACACGGTGGAGGAGTGTTTCGAGGACCTAACCCCCCATCTCACGGCCATGGAGACCGGGCTGTCCACTGACGCCCCCATGCACTGGTCCTGCACCTTCCTCGATCCCTTCACCCTGGTCTCCAACTCGGACGCCCACTCCCCGGAAAAGCTGGGCCGGAACGCCAACATCTTCGACACGGAGTTGAGCTACACGGCCATGACTGAGGCCCTGAAAGAGGGCGACCCGGAACGCTTCCTGGGAACCATCGACCTCTTCCCCCAGGAGGGGAAGTACCACTACGACGGCCACCGCAAATGCGGGGTGGTCTGGGACCCGCTGGAGACCCTGCGCCACAAGGAGGTCTGCACCGTGTGCGGGAAAAAGGTCACGGTCGGGGTCATGCACCGGGTGGCCCAACTGGCCGATCGTGACGACCTGGAGAGCCGGCCCAACCGGATGCCCTTCGTCTCCATCATCCCGCTCAAGGAGATCCTCTCCGAAATATTCGAGGTCGGTGCCGGCTCCAAGAAGGTCGACGCCGAGTACCATGCGCTCCTGCACCGGTTCGGTCCCGAGCTGTACATCCTGCTGGATCTGCCGGCCAGGGAGCTGGTCAAGGGCGGCAAGCCCCTCGTGGGCGAGGCCGTGCGCCGCATGCGGGAGCGCCGGGTCATCATCCAGGAAGGCTACGACGGAGAATACGGCGTGATCCGGGTCTTCAAACCGGGCGAGATCCGGAGTGTCACGGTCCAGCAGGCGCTCTTTTCCTCGACTGCCTCGGACAGTGCTGTACCCAAACGCCGGCTCATAAACTTCGACCTCAAGGCCTTTCAGGAGCGTTACGCACGGCACAAGGAATCCGAACCCACCCAGCTGGCCTTCGAAGCTCCGGCCCCGGAGACCAACAAGAAATCTTTGCTGGCGGGCCTGAACGCCGAGCAGCAGGAGGCCGCGCGGCATTTCACCGGGCCCGCACTGATCCTGGCCGGCCCGGGAACCGGCAAGACCCGGACGCTTACCTTTCGCATCGCCCACCTGATCCGGGACCGGGGGGTGGCCCCGGAGTCCATCCTGGCCGTGACCTTCACCAACAAGGCCGCGGAGGAGATGAGCCGGCGGCTGGACGAACTGCTGCGCGGGGAGGATCCGGAGAGAAGGCCCCGGGTGTCCACCTTCCACGCCTTCGGATTTTCGGTTCTTAAGGAACAGGCGGAAAAGCTCGGCCGCAGCCGGTCCTTCTCCCTGGTGGACGAGGCTGACAAGCGCCTCATCCTGGAGAAAGAACTGGGGTGTGCGCGGCAGGAGGCAAAGAAGGTCTCGGACGACATAGCCCGGGCCAAGCGGGAGCTCGTCCCCCCCGACGGCGATCCTGGCGGCGATGCTGGCGCCTTCTGGGGACCCTATGAGGAATACCTGAAGGCCCACGACCTCTTCGACCTGGACGACTGCATCTACCGGCCGGTCCTGCTCTTCAGGGAACACCCCGAGGTGCGCGAGTCATACCAGGGCCGCTTCCCCTGGGTGCTCATCGACGAGTACCAGGACATAAACCTCGCCCAGTACCAAATGGTGCGGCTGCTTGTGCCGGGGAGTGCGCCCAACCTGTGCTCCATCGGCGACCCCGACCAGGCCATCTACGGCTTCCGGGGCGCGGACGTGCGGTTTATCCGGGAGTTCCTCGAGGATTACCCCGAGGCCTCCGTGTACCGGCTCAAGCAGAGCTACCGCTGCACCGACACCATCCTCAGGGCCTCGAGCCGGGTGATCTCCCTCTCCATAGGGCCTGAGGGGTTCCTGCAGGGCCTCCAGGAGGGTGTCAAGATCACACTCGCTCCCCAGGCTACACACCGCGGCGAGGCCGAGTTCGTGGCGCGCACCATCGAGGACCTCATGGGCGGGCTCAGCTTTTTCTCCATGGACAGCGACATCACAGCCGGGGAGGGGCATGAGGAGCTGCGCAGCCTCTCCGACTTCGCCGTGCTCTGCCGCATCAAGGACCAGATGAAGGCCCTGGAGCATGCCTTCCGGAACCACAGCATCCCCTATCAATCGATCGGCGAGACTCCCTTCTTCCGGCAGGAGCCGGTCAAATCCGTGGTGGACGTGTTCAGGCTGGCGTCCAATCCGAGGAATCCCCTGCTCCAAGGCCGGCTCATGGGGAAAGTCGTGCCCGATCTTTCTTCTCTTGCGTCACTATCCGAGCTCACACGCAGTAAGCCCGTGTCCGAGTCGCTGGCAGCCATCTCATCGGCCTACTATAAAAAGGAGCTGGACGCGTCGCCTGACGAGTTCAACCGGCTCAAGGACCTGGCACAGGAATTCGGCTCTGATGGGGAGGCCTTCCTGAAATTCGCGGCCCTGGGCACGGGAACCGACACCTACCGCCGCGACCTGGAGTCGGTGACACTCATGACCCTGCACGCAGCCAAGGGCCTCGAGTTCCGCTGTGTGTTCATCGTGGGATGCGAGGACGGCCTGCTCCCCTACTCCCTGTTCGAGCGGCGCTCCGACCGGGAAGAGGAACGGCGCCTCCTGTATGTGGGCATGACCCGGGCCAAGAAGTATCTGTTCCTTACCCATGCAGGGAAGCGCTTCCTCCTGGGCCGGGAGTACCGGCTGAACCGCAGCCCCTTCCTCGACCGCATCGAGGAGGAGCTGCTGGAGCAGCCCGAGGCCCCTGCCCCCGTGAGGAAAAGGGACGGCCAGATGAAGCTGTTCTAAACAGCGGTCCTAGTGGCCGCATCGGCACTTAAGATATGGTATTATGGGAGCCATGGGAACGAAGGGGAACGGATTGATGATGAGGGACAATGGTAGGAGCAGAGTGAGTCCCTAGGAACTGTGTGAAAATCGAAAAATGGCTGAATCAGATATAAACCAGAAACGGGAGCCGCTGCTGACTCTGCTCAAGCTTTCGCCCTCTCCCCAGTCCCGGGATTATGTCGAGAACAAGAAACAGTTCCAGCTCCATGCCCTGCTCACCGAGCAGCGCCACCCCAAGACCTGGAACCTGAGCTTTGTCATTAAGGACGATGTCCGGGCCGGCCTGGAGCAGATCTTTTCGGTAGACGAGGACATCTCCCAGAGGATACACCAGATGGTCGAGGATCCGGCCGAACTCGACACCTTGACACAGGCCGCGCAGGCGGTAAGCCGGGCCATCCGGGAAAGCCGGAAGATCTTCATCTACGGATGCGGGTCCACAGGCCGCCTGGCCAAGCAGATGGAGAGCGCTCTCTGGCGGCCCTTCTGGTCCCGGGTGAAGAACAGCCCGGTGTGGAACAAGCTCA
>JAUXEH010000194.1 GCA_030620655.1 Candidatus Aminicenantota bacterium
AGGTCGTATTTCTTCCGGAGCACGTTCTTGAAGGCCGTGGAGGTCTGCACCCGGAAGCGTTTGTTGGTCCCGTGGTGAATGACCGTGACCTTGGCCGGATCCAGGGGATATTTCTCCAGCAGATCGTCCCGGGTAAACCGAGAGACCGCGATCACGCCGTCTGCCCGGGCGAGCGAATCGGCCGTCCGGGAGACCAGGCGCCTCCGGGTGTCCTCGTCGGTCATCTCCGGGTGGTCCCTATAGAACAGGTCGTGCACGGTGACCACGGTCTTTCCGGCCGTGGGCAGGATGAGCGGCGTGGACGAATGCGTCAGGTCCATGGGCGTGCGGAAGAAACGCCCGAAGGCCGGCTTCCCGAGCCCGAACCAGAGAGAGTCCAAGATCCTGCCGGGAATGTAAAGATCGTGGAACCGCGCCCGGGCGAAGCCCGGAAGCATCTCCTTCGGGAACCGGACCTTGAGGGAGGAGGACAGCATGAAGTATTCGTTCTCTTTGTCGATCTCGGCGAGGGCCAGGAGCAGGTTCTTGAAGTACACCCCGATCCCGGTCTCGTCCTTGAGGAAGGACCTCAGGTCCAAACCGATCCGCATTTGGGAGTAATGTATGCGCAAGCCCGAGAAAAGTCAAGGTATGGGACACGTGTCCTGGAATCGGGACAGCGCATTGTGTGAAAAGCAACACGGCTTTGAAATGCTTACAGCGTTGACCCTGACATGCATCTCGACTATAATGCGATCATGAGGGGAACAATCATGCGCAAGCTTACCATTATCCTGAGTGTGTTGTTGGCAGCGGCCCTGCTGCCGGGCCAGCAGCAGTTCGACATCACGGTGCGGAACGTTAGCGTTCCGGTGCGAGTGTTCGACGGCGACCGTTTCGTGGACGACCTCACCCTGGAAGACTTCGAGGTCCTGGAGGATGGAAAGCCCCAGAAGGTCATGGCCCTCTACCTCACGCGGAAAGCCCAGATCGAACGGATGGAGGGCCGCGACTACATGCCCTACTCCGGAAGGAGCTTCTACTTCATCTTCCAGCTTTACGAGAACCATCCCCGCATTCTCGAGGCACTAAACTACTTCTTCTCGAACATATACGTGTCGGAAGACCAGCTGGTGGTCATGACCCCGCTCAAGGTGTACGAGCTCAACAAGGAGGCGGTGGCCAACAATCCCAAGGACAAGGTCGTGGAGTATATCCAGGGCATCATCCGCAAGGACACACTCACGGCCGCCCAGGAGTACAACTCCCTCATGAAGGACCTGGTGAGGAACGCACAAGGAGTCGCAAGGGGTGATGTGACGAGCTCCCTGTCCCAGTACCGCCAGAACCTCCAGAAGCTGGAGCAGGTCACCGCCCAGGACGGGAAAAGGCTCGTGGGTTTCGCCTCCCAGCTCAAGCGCCTGGACGGGCAGAAGAATGTCTTCTATTTCTTCCAGAGCGAATACCGCCCCAAGCTGAGGCCCATGGCCCTGAGCAGCCTGCTCGAGCAGTATCAGGACATACCGAACATCTACGGGGAGCTGCAGGAGCTCTTCACCTTCTACCACAAGGAGACCAACCTCGATGTCGACAGGGTCACACAGATCTTCGCCGACTCCTCCATCCTCTTCAACTTCATCTTCATCAACAAGCGGCCCGAGGGAGGCGGAGGCAGCATCCAGATGCAGGAGCAGTCCGAGGACGTGTTCGAGGTCTTTTCCAAGATCGCCCAATCCACCGGAGGCGCGATCGAGAGCTCCCAGAACCTTGCCGCCGCCCTGGAAAAATCGGCGGCCCTGTCCGAGTCCTATTACCTGCTGTACTACTCTCCCGAGAACTACCGGAAAGACGGGAAATACAAGAACATAACCGTGAAGATCAAGGGCAAGGAATACAAGATCTACCACCGCCTCGGCTATGTGGCCGATTGAGGAGTGAGTAAGTGAAACCGCTCAGACTCGCTTCGGCCATGCTTCTACTGTTCTGCGGTGCCGTGCTCGCCCAGCAGATCCTGCAGGAGATCTCACAGGTCATCAACATCGAGGTGCCGGTGCGGGTGTTCAAGTCCGGCCGCTTCGTGGACGACCTGACCATCAAGGACTTCGAGGTCCTGGAGGACGGGGTGCCCCAGAAGGTCGAGGCCGTGTACTTGGTCCGGCAGGACACCGTGACGCGAGGGGAGGACAGACAGCGGAAGTTCCGCCCCCAGACCGCGCGCACTTTCTTCCTGTTCTTCGAGGTCTCGGAATGGGACGCCCGGCTGGGTGAATCGGTCGACTACTTCTGTAATAACGTGCTCCTGCCGCGCGACAGGCTCATCGCCGTGACGTCGGTCAAGACCTACCGCCTCAAGGAGGAAGGTTTCGCCCGGAAATCTCGTGAGGAGATCGCGGCGGAACTCAGGAGCCTCATCCGCAAGGACACCCTTATCGGGGATGCGGAATACCGCACGGCACTCAAGGAACTGGCAGACATGGCCCAGATCCTGAGCTCTGCACTTGCGGCAGATGACCCCGGACGGCAGGACACAAACGCGCTTTCGACGCAAGGGATGAGGGGCATTCAGGCGGGCCTGCTGGAACAGGGGATCGATGTGGTCGCGACGCACTACATGTCTTATCTTCAGAGAGTGGAGACCCTGAGGGAGGTCAACGAGCTGCGCATGATGGACTTCGCTAGCTACCTCAAAGAACAGGAGGGCCAGAAATACGTGTTCCTGTTCTACCAGCGGGAGTACATCCCCATGATCGATCCCAAGATCCTGACTGCGGCCTCGTCCAGCCTGCAGGACGTGGGAGGCGTCGACCTCAACATGCTCCTGGCCGACGTGACCAACTGGTACAACCAGGACATGGGAACGGATGTGGAGCGGGTGAAGCGGGCCTTTGCCGACGCCTCCACGGCAGTGCATTTCCTCTTCATCACCAAACCGGCCCCGAACATCCCCGGCGTCTATTTCCAGGAGCGCTCGAGCGACACCTTCACCCCCTTCGCCGAGATGGCCAAGGCCAGCGGGGGATTCATGGCCAGTTCCGCCAATCCGGACTTTCTCTTCAAGAAGGCGGTCGAGGCCTCGGAGAACTACTACCTCCTCTACTACGCCCCCAAAGACTACGCCGGGGACGGCAGGTTCAAGACCATCAAGGTGCGGATCAAGGGAGAGGGCTACAAGACGGTTCACAGGCTGGGGTACTTCTCGAATTGAAAGCCGGGAGACCATGAACAAAGCCCTAGCCCTGAGCCTGATCCTGCTGGCGGGGGCGGTCCAGTTCGGCCAGGACCTGCAGCACGAGGCGGTGCCCATCAACATCGAGGTCCCGGTGCGGGTGTTCGACGGCGACCGGTTCGTGGACACCCTCACCATAGAGGATTTCGAGGTCTTCGAGGACGGGACACGCCAGGAGATCGCGGCCGTCTACCTGGTGAAGAAGACCGAGATCCAGAGGGAAGAATCCGAACTCCCCAGGGACACGGCCCGGCAGGTCTTTTCCCCCCAGGTGGCCCGGCACTTCGTCCTGCTCTTCGAGATCCAGGAATATCTCCCCAAACTGGGCGAAGCCGTGAAATACTTTTTCGAAGAGGTACTCCAGCCGGGAGACACCCTCTCGGCCGTGACGCCGCTCAAGACCTACCACTTCAAGGACGAGGCCTTTACCAAAATGTCTAAGGCAGCCATGGCCGAGCAGCTCATCAGCAAGCTGAAAAAGGACACCAAGATCGCCAACGCCGAATACTGGTCCCTGAGCCGGGAGGTCGAGGACCTCATGGCGAGCACGGGGATCTTTTCATCCGGTGTGGGCGGATCCGAGATGATCGCCCTCAAGGACATGATGCTGCGGCTGGAACAGCTCCGGTATGTGGAAGAGAAGAATCTAAAGTCCTTTTCCGATTATCTCCGGACCAAAGATGGACAGAAGAACGTCTTCCTCTTCTACCAGAAGGAGGTCCTGCCGCAGATGTCCACGCAGGCATTGATGGACGCCTCCAGCGGCAACCCGAGCAATCCGGGTGTCTTGTTCGACCTGATGGACCTGTATGACTTCTACCGGAGGGACATCACCTTCGATGTCAAATTGATAAAGCGGCTGTTCTCTGACTCCTCGATCACCATCCATTTCCTCTACCTGACCCGGATATCTTCCCGGGAGCTGGATGCCCAGCGCATGCAGAGCCTCCTGAGCCTGGGTCTCACGTATGTCGAGCAGTCAGAGGACATCTTCAGTGCCTTCAACGAGGTGGCAGAGGCCACCGGCGGGTATACTTCTAGTTCCAACAATGCCATGGATGCATTCAAGAAGGCGGTGGAGGCCTCGGAGAACTACTACCTGCTCTACTACCGCCCTCAGGCCTACCGCGCCGACGGCCGCTTCCGCACCATCAAGGTCAGGGTCAAGGGCCGGAGCTACCGCGTCCTGCACAGGTCCGGCTACCTGGCGGACTGAGAGGCCCCATGCCCGATTTAAGCCGCATCAACCAGCGGATCGACAGCTTTCGGAACGCCATGATCGACATACAGATCAGGCTCTGCGCCATCCCGGCCATATCCCCGGAAAGCGGGGGTGAGGGCGAGGCGGAGAAGGCCGAACTGCTGCTGGAATACCTGAACAGCAGCGGATTCGACAGCATCGACCTGATCAAGGCCCCGGACCTGGACGTCTCCAGCGGCTACCGTCCCAACATCATCGCTAAAATCAAGGGCGAGAGCTCGGAAAAGACCATCTGGATCATGACCCACATGGATGTGGTCCCGGCCGGGGAAGTGTCCCTGTGGAAGGGGAATCCCTTCCGAGCCTGGGTGGAGGGAGGCCGGATCTACGGCCGCGGCGTCGAGGACAACCAGCAGGACATGGTGGCGTCCCTGTACGCGGTCAAGGCCTTTGTCACCGAGGGGATCCGGCCGCGTTACGATGTCGGCCTCGTGCTGGTGGCGGATGAAGAAACGGGGAACGAGAAGGGCATCGATTACGTCCTCCTGAATTCCGACCACTTCCGCCAGCAGGACCTGATCATCGTGCCGGACGCCGGCAACGCCGAGGGCACCATGATCGAGGTGGCGGAAAAGAGCATCCTGTGGCTCAAGTTCGAGACCCTGGGCACCCAGGCCCACGGATCCACGCCGGAGAAAGGGATCAACAGCTTCAAGGCCGCCTCGTTCCTCGTCACCGAACTCGACCGCCTCTACCGGATCTTCAGTGAGATCAACGCCATCTTCGAGCCCTCCATATCCACCTTCGAGCCCACTAAAAAAGAGAACAACGTCCCCAACATAAACACCATCCCGGGCGACGACATTTTCTACCTGGACTGCCGTGTCCTCCCCCAACACGATGTCCGGGAGGTCCTGGGGGCGATCCGGGAGATGGCGGACACAGTGGAAAAGCGGTTCGGGGTCAGGATCACCATCGAGGAGGTCCAGAACTCACCGGCCGCGCCGCCCACCCCCGCGGGATCTCCCGTGGTGAAGGCACTGCAGCAGGCCATCCGGGACACGTACGGGGTGGAGGGCAAGCCGGTGGGCATCGGAGGGGGGACCGTGGCCGCTTATTTCCGCCGCGCCGGCTTCGAGGCCGCCTGCTGGTCCAAGACAGAGGAGACCGCCCACCAGCCCAACGAGTCCTGTGTGATCGACAACTTGGTGGGGGACGCCAAGGTCTTCGCCCATATCTTACTGCAGCCCTGACCCTGAGGAGGGCAACATGAGCGGATGCATCGTGGTTTTGAGCACGGTCCCGGACACGGACACCGGCCGGAGGATCGCGCGGGCAATCCTGGAAAGGAGGCTGGCCGCCTGTGTGAACATCTCAGGCCCCCTGGAGGAGGCTGTCCGGTCCCTCCACCCCTATGACGTCCCTGAGATCATCGCCCTTCCCGTCGGGCAGGGATCATCCGCCTACCTGGACTGGATCGGGGCGGAGACCCGGAGAG
>JAUXEH010000209.1 GCA_030620655.1 Candidatus Aminicenantota bacterium
CGGGCACTACGACAACGTGGTCCGCTTCCTGCCGCCGCTGGTACTGACGCGGGACCTGGCGCTCAAGGGCATCGAGATCTTCGAGAATGCCCTCTCTTCCGTGCTCCGACAACGGTAGCATATTGATATCAAGTGAGCTAGTGTCTTAGAAGCAGGCCTTTTTTCCTTTAGACAGCGGTTTTTGTGGCCGCTTTGGAGCTTCTAAGGAAATATTGACCAGGCCTGTTCCTTCTGACAATGGAATCGACCTATCAGACAATAATACTTACGTCAATTAGCCGAACCCAGACAATTATATGAGCGCCATTTACCGACGCTGGGAGGGCAGTCACCGAAAAACACTGTCCATGATCCTACTGCCCGCTTATCATGGAAACGTGATCCACAGATCGCAAAATCAGTTCAGAGGAGAGTAAAATGGAAAATAAGATTAAGGTCGTGTTTGACACCAAGTTGATCATCGGGCTGGCCATCATCTGTGCCGGGCTGCTCTTTCTGTTTCAAAACATGGGCTATTTCACTGAGATCGACGTCTGGGATTTCTGGCCGGTCATTCTTATCCTTATCGGCCTGAGCCTGATCGCTCGACCCAGGGAATTGCGCCAGCCCCTGGGCGGACTGATCCTCATCATCATCGGGCTCTTGTTCTTGCTGAACAATTTGGCTATCATTCCATATGATATCGGTGATCTCTGGCCGGTCTTCCTGATTCTTATCGGTTTCTACGTGATAAAAAGTGCGCTCTGGCGGAGTTCAGGCAAACCTCCGGCCTCGGGTGACTACATCAACCTGTCTTTTGTCCTGGGTGGAGGAGATTTCAGGTTCAACACCCAGAATTTAAAGGGAGGAAAGGTCGATGCCATCATGGGTGGGGGCACGATCGATCTCAGGGACGCCGATTTTAAGGAGGACGAAGTATTCTTCGAGTCTTTCGTGTTGTGGGGCGGGGTGGAGATCCGGGTCCCGGAGCACTGGCAGGTGAATGTCCAGGGCTCTCCCCTGCTGGGAGGGATGGAAAACAAGGCCACCTACGTGGAATCAGGAAAGCCGCCCAAGAAGTTCACGATCAAGGCCACCACCATCATGGGAGGAGTGGAGATCAAGAACTGAGATGCACCCTTTCCTGAGATCGCCCGGACATTTCTTGCTGATGGGGCTCATCTGGAGCCCCATCGCTTTCTGTGTCATCCTGCTGCAGAGCAGTTTGAGCGGCGCATCGCTTTCAGATGCGGCCATCCAGGTGGGGCCCCTTATGGGGATCGAACTTTTCTTATGCCTGTCTATCTGGTTCCCCTGCAAGACCCTCTTGGTCGATCGTTACAGCCTTCCCCACCTGGTTTTACGGCATGTCCTGACCGCCGGGCTCATGACGGCCCTCTGGCTTCTGGCCGGGGTCCTCTACAGCGAGATCCTGGGAGATCTGAGCGGGAATCCCGCCTGGAGAGAGAGGTACGACCAGGCGCTCCCCCTGCTGGTTGCGACCGGCCTTTTCCTCTATTTCATGTTTTGCCTGATCTATTATATGGTCCTGGCGCTCGAGAAAAGCCGCCAGGCGGAACAGAGGGCCCTGGAAAACCTCCTGTCCACCCGCTCGGCGGAATTGAGCTCGCTCAGGGCCTCCATCCACCCTCATTTCCTGTTCAACAGCCTGACGTCATTGAGCACCCTGACCAGGAAATCACCGGAGCAGGCGCAGAAGACGATCCTGCAGCTGGCCGATTTCTTACGCTACAGCCTGAATTACGGGCGTCAGGAATGGGTTCAGATCAAGAACGAATTGGACCATATCGAAGATTACCTGGGGATCGAAAAGATCCGTCTGGGAAACCGGCTGAATTATGATTTCTCCATCGAGCCCGATACGCTGGAGGAGCTCCTGCCTCCCTTTACCCTCCTGCCCCTGGTTGAAAACGCCGTGAAGCACGGTTTCCAGCAGTCTCTCGAACCCGGCCTTTTGACGATGTCGATCAAAAAGACACCGATGTCGCTCGTGATCGAGGTGGAAAATCCCTTCGAACAGGCTTCACAAACCAAGCCGGGCGAGGGGTACGGCCTTACCGGCTTGAAGAAAAGGCTGACGAATGCCTATAAAGGAGAGGCGGGTTTGACCGTTGCCAAGAACGAGAAATGCTTCAAGGTTACACTCAGGCTGCCGTTGAAAGAGGGTATGGATGACTTACCTTAAGACGGCGAGGCAGAGACTGAGTGTCGAGCTCGTAGCGGGAGAGAGAAGTGGTTAAGAAAAGCGTCCTGATCGTCGATGACGAACCCCTGGCGCGGGAAGCTCTGGCTCTGGCGCTGTCGGAATTCAATGATGTTGAGATCTCCGGCGAATGCTCTGATGGTTTCGAGGCCGTAAAAGCCATAAACGAAACACGTCCGGACATCGTCTTCCTGGACATCCAGATGCCGAAGCTGGATGGATTCGATGTACTGGAGCTCCTGGGGGAAGATCCGCCGTTTATCGTGTTCGTGACCGCTTATGACGAGTACGCCTTGAAGGCCTTCGAGTCTCATGCCTTGGATTATGTCCTTAAGCCGGTCAGTCCGGACAGGCTGAAGAAGACCTTTGCCAAGATCAATGAGCGCCTGCAGGAGAAGTCCTCGCAGCCGATGGGCGAACTGTTGGCCGACCGCCAAGCTTACATCACTCCATTGGCCAGGATCCTGGTGAGGGATCGGGCCAATGTGTATATCATCGCGGTGGGAGACATCGTCTATTTCGAGGCCCAGGATGATTATGTCAGTATTCAGACCCGGGAGAGATCGTTTCTAAAAAAAGAAACCCTGTCCCATCTGGAAAAACTGCTGGACGACAGGCAGTTCATCCGCATCCATCGGTCCTACATGCTGAATATCAACCACCTGAGCAAGATCGAGCCTTACACGAAAGACAGCCGGATCGCTATCCTCAAGAGTGGCAAGACCCTGCCCGTCAGCCGCTCCGGCTACTCAAAGCTCCTCCGACTGATATAGCGCTCCGAACTGTGGTCGGAGCGCTATTCAAAATTTCAGGGCGAAACCCGTGTTGATGATGTGGATGTCGTCGATGTCCCGGGCATTCAGCCAGATGTAGTTGACGACCAGTTCTGCGTGCTGACTCAGGGGAAAAATGGAACCGAGGTAAAAACGGCCCTTCTGCACGGTGTAGACGTTGGTCTTGCCGAACGATTCAGTGGCGACAAAGGGCTTGAACTTGAGGCCGGCCAGGGTGGTGTCATATTTCAGCCTGAGGCGCAGCCGGAAGCGGGTGTGGTTGCTGTCCTCCACATTGAAGGACCGGAATTCAGTCTTGACTCTGATATCGAAGCTTAGGTCCTTGGCCAGGCCGATCTTCCATCCGCCCTCCAGGGTGATGCGGTCCTCGTCGAACACGATATCGCCGCCCAGGTCCACGTGTTCCCTTTTATACAGGGCGGCCAGGTAGAAGTTCTTGGGCAGGTGGTAGACGATACCGGTCTGGAGGTTGTGCAGGTACGGGTCCGCATAGGTGATGTCCAAGGTCCGGAGCTCCTGGCTGAGCTTGAGGCTCCATTGGGGAGTGATGGTGAATGTGACGGAGTTGTTGAGCCAAGCTTGCTCACTGGCTGGCAGGTCCTTCGCAAACCAGGAAAGAATGAGCGGACAGAGGCAAATCAGGATGAGTCTTCGGGACAAAAGCATGGGGCCGCCTCTAATATCGCCACGATGTGAGATCTGCGCCGGAAGGGGCTGATTTCCGGATGCGGTCCAAGATCTTGGGGAGGTACATCACGTTGTAGCGGAGGCGGGAAAGGTGGTTGGGCCGCTCCTGATCGCCGTTCCAGCAGTGCTCAGCCCGGTCCCCGTAGTCCACCTCTCCGGAGTAGTAGGGGTCGGTGGTGCTCTCCAGGAAGGCTTCCGTGAGATACACGGCATTGTTGAGGTAGTAGTTGTCCATGTCCCCGCAGTAGATGTGGAGCTTGCCGTGCAGGCGGGGGCCGAGTGTCTTCCAGTCGCGCTCCAGGATGTGGCGCAGGTCGTAGTTCTCGCGCCAGTAGGACGCCACCTCGGGATCGATCTCGCCTGTGAGCTTGTCCCAAATGGGCTTGGGGTAGCCGTCCGCACCCACCGGGGAGTAGACCGCCTGCCAGATGTCCCACTGGTCGCCCGAGCGGGAATTCGTGCCCAGCACCAGCTCTCTGTGATTCGACTGCTCGATAGTGGTGCTGACTTGACCCAGGAAGTTTCGATGGCCAGGGCGCGGCACCCTCTTCCAGTCGCCGTCGATGTAGTAGGCATTCGTGTCCTCATAGATGTTGACGAGGGTGTAAGCCCGGAGGTCTATGGGATCAGGGCAGGCGGCGAAGCAGCCGTTGTACTCGTCCGGGTAGAACACTTGGACGGCCAGGGCCTCCCAGCCTCCGGTCGATCCGCCGTAGAGGAAGCGGGCCCAGCCCTCGCCGATGCCCCGGAATTTCTCCTCGATGTAGGGGATGAGCTCGTAGGTTATAGCGTCGCCGTAGGGCCCGAGGTTGGCCGAGTTCACGGCATAGGAGTCGTCGTAAAAGGGATTAGCGTGCTGGATCTCGATGATGAGCATGCGCGGGAAGTCCGGCCCGGTCCACTGCTGGTAGAAATCATAGGAGGTCTGCTGCTGGATGCGGTTGTAGCCTGAGACATCGAAGCGGGAGCTGTAGTCCGGCTCCAGGTCTGCGTCGGGGGGTGTCTCGCGGAAGCCTCCGAAGTCGTAGGGGAAGTGGCCGTGGAAGACACACAGGGGATAGCGGGCCTCGGGGTGTTCGTCGAATCCCTCGGGCAGGAGCACGTGGGCGCCCAGGAACATGGGCCGTCCCCAGAACTCGGTCAGCAGCTTGCTCTGGATCTTGACGTGTTTGATGTATTTGGTCTCGGGCGGGTCGGAGATGGAAGGGATCTTCTGATTGAGGGTGATGCGGATGACTTCTTTTTTATGAGGGTCGATCCTGACCATCTGGGGCGTGCTGTAGAGATTGCCGGGGGCCCAGTTCCAATGCTGGCCCTCCCCCCGGTCCATGGGCAGCTTGACCACATGGCCGTCGGCCCGGCGGAAGGTCTCGTAGATGTGAAGGAGCCCCTGCACCAAGTACTCGCCTGCCGGGATGTCGCCCAGGCTCTGGATGGGGTAACCGAAGACCGAAGCATCAAACGCCGCTTCTTCACCCGGGGCGAGCCCGTCCACGTCCACTCCGAAAACCTGCTGGCCGGTCGGCCCGTCTGAGATCTGGAAGCGCGGCTCCTGCTCGTCGTTTTTGGAAATGAGCAGCAGCATGCGCCCGTCCAGGGGATCGGTAGACATGTTTTTTGTGAAAGAGACTGCGACACGCAAAGGGGCGCTGTCCCCGGATGGACTGCCGGCTTGACATCCGGCCGTAATTAAAAAAGCGGCAATGCTCAGTAAACCAAGGATTTGTTTGAGAGCTGAATTAGACATGCGATGACCCTCCTTACCCGGGGATGGTGTTTCCCCTATATTCTTCATAGAACAGGCTTTTCAGGCAAGCGAAATTGCTTAAAGTGCTGGTTTTGCCTTCAAAAACAGCCTGTAAGGCCTGATTTTGGTGTATCTGAGGTGGTAACTTTATTATTTGCAGCATATTTCATGGTCTGACCCCAAATTGGACTAAAGTCCAATAGACATTACTCCTCTCTGATATTACAATCGAGGCAATAAAATGCGAC
>JAUXEH010000211.1 GCA_030620655.1 Candidatus Aminicenantota bacterium
GCTCGAATTCCTTGGCGTCCCAACGGGGCTCCAGCAGGATCTCCTCGACAAGTGCGTAGACATCGGCGAATTTGGAGGATAGACAGTTGGCGCGGATGGTTATGGACTCCCGCCCCGTATACATCGTGATGCTGGCCCCCAGGTCATCGATGGCCTCTTCCAGCTCTATTGGGGTTTTGTTCTTTGTGCCTTCCATGAGAAGGTCGCTTACCAGATTAGCTACGCCGACTTTCTCAAAATCATCTAATAACTGACCGCCTCTTAAGGACATAGAGAATTGGATAAGGGGAAGCTCATGGTGCTCGATGCCGTAAAGCCTCAAGCCGCTGCTTAGAGTTTCCTGCCACACCGTCGGGAGGATTATCTCCGGATCGGATCCCACGAAGGGTTCCTTGCTGCGGTCGAATGAGGAGGGACTTGGTTCTACCGTGAATTCTTCAACCCGCGAAGCCGTGGTTTCTTCGGCCGTGATGCTTTCTTCTGCGATGGGGAATCTCTCTGCACCTTCGACCACTAAGTCTGTCTGGCCTTTGGGGACAAAACAGGTCATGACGTAGGGCTTGTCCTTGATGTATTTTTCATAGACACGCAGGATGTCCCCTTTGGTCACGGCCTGAATCTTTTCCAGGTCTGTGACAAGATAATCAGGTGAGCCGGCATATTCGTTGTAACTGGCCAGCTGAAAGGATTTCATGAGGATACCGGAGAGCCTGTTGTAGAAGCCGGTCTCTATTCCGGCCTTGATCCGTTCCACATCCTGTTCGGAGAAGGATTCGGCCTCGAATCTTTCGAATGTCTCGGCAATGGCGGATTTGACATCGTTGAGATTGACTTTTGGAAACGCACGGATCCTGATCTGGAATTCTCCGGCGATCTCACTGCTCCTCTGATATCCGGATGCCCGGGGTGCCAGTTTCCTCTCTTCCACAATGACCTGGTACATGGGGGCCTTCTTGCTGAAGGATAAAAGCTGGCCCAGGAAACTCAAAGGATAAGAATCAGCGTGGTACTCTTCCACGGTGGGGAACACCATGCTGATCTCCGGGGAGCGTGCGAAGTTATCCTCATGGAATGCCAGCTTAGAAGCCTCCAGGGTGACGGGCATCGGTTTGGACGCCTCGAGCTTGCTGCCTCCCGGAATCTCCCCGAAGTATTTCTCGATCAGGGCCTTGGTCTCGGTAACATCAAAGTCTCCAGCTACGACCAGGGTGCAGTTGTTGGGCCGATACCATTTCTCATGGAACCCATGGACGTCTCTCAGAGTGGCATTGTTCAGGTCCTCCATGGAGCCGATCACCTGCCAGCTGTAGGGATGGCCCTCCGGGTAGAGCAGTTTACCTATGATGTAGCTGGTATAGCCATAGGGTCTGTTGTCCACACCCTGGCGTTTTTCATTTTTCACGACACCCTGTTGGTTGGCGAAGGCTTCCTGCGTGATGGAGCTGCGTAGATAACCCAAACGGTCCGATTCCAGCCAGAGCGCCAGTTCCAAGGCATTCTTCGGCAGGACTTCGAAATAGATGGTACCGTCCCTGCTGGTTCCTCCATTCAGGGTGCCCCCAGCCGCCTGGATCTTCTTGAAGAACTGGTCCTGTCCCACATGCTGAGATTCCTGGAACATCATGTGCTCGAACAGGTGAGCGAATCCGGTGCGGCCCAGAACCTCACGATTGGAGCCGACATGAAACTGGAGCGCCACAGCCACGATGGGATCGGATCGATCCTCATGCAGAATGACCTCCAGCCCATTGTCCAGGGTATACTTTGAGTAGTCGATCTTGAATTCCCCGGCAGTCTCCGTCTTCTGAGCGCAGCCGGAACTGGCCAAAAAAACCGCCAGTAGGCAAATAGAGAGTCTGTGCCAATTTTTTTTCATTTGTTCCTCCGTTTTTCGGGTGCAGGTACTTCAGGGATACCCATGCTAATGCTAAACATTGTATGAATCAGAACGACACAAGTAAAGTCGTTTTCTCTGTCGAAAAAATTCCTTTTTTTCTCAATCTCCGATTTTTATCTTTTTGGATATGACACCTCCACGTGTAGAGGTGTACTTGACAGTGCATTCCGTGCCGGCGATGCCGTTGAATTTGAGCTTGAATGTCACTTTAGCTTTGTCATTACCAGGGATGCGGCCGATCTCGACATAGGGCCGGCCTCCCCTCGGCTCTATGATCTTGACTTTGGCTTCTTCCTGAGGTTCCTGGGACTGCTGCCCTCGTCCGTATCCGTACATTCCGCCGAATCTCCCTCTCTCCATGCGTCTCGGGAGCATGCCCTCGGGAAACTCCAGTGTGATCCGGTCCGGCATGACCATCTTGACCAGCTGGGCCTGCTTCAGAGCCGTGGGCAGAAATCCCTGGTTCTCGACCTCGACCTCGATAATGTATTCACCGCCCTGTTGGCTGATCCTGGGCTCTGCCATCACGACCCGGGGGAGGCTCCCGCCCAGCATGAGGTTGAAGCGCGCCTCTTTGATGATCCATTCTTCGAGCAGTTCGGGCGGGGGATTCTGGCGATAAAATTTTCCGTCCCAGCCTCCCACCTCGACCTCGCCGTAGACCGGGTGCATGGCTTTGGTCCACTCCTGGAAGCGGCTGAATTCTAGCTCCTTGTCGTTGAACTGCAGCCGGTCCCACTCGTCTGTGGTGCCGTCGCCGTCGTAGTCACCGACACGCCCGCCGTTCCAGAGCTCGTCGCCATACCAGATGGCGCCGTAGTACCAGTAACCGAAATCCGGGCTGTGTCCGAAGAGCGGCCTGCCCCGGCCGTAGTCCTGGTACACGTCACCGGCTCTCGTGTATCCGGACAGTTCCTTTCCTTTTTTATCAAAATATTTGTAGAGCTCAAGATCTTCGGGGTACATGCGTTCTTCGCTGGGGGAGGTAGACGGGGGCCGCAGGTGCATGGGGACTGTGGTATCCATGGTGTTCATGACGGAGATGTTCGGGTGTTCGAGCAGGAAGACCACGAGAGAGCGCGTCTCCACCTCGGACAGGGGATAGGCTCCGGCCCCGCGCTGAGTGAAGCCCCGGCCTGTCTTCTCGTTCTCGGCCATGGGCCGCCAGTTCTCGGGATAGTTGCGGTGCAGGTCGAGGCCGCCGATCCCGTCCTCGTTGACCCTGCCGTCCCCGTCGTTGTCTATGCCTTCGGACATCACGTTGTAGATCCCTTCTCCCTTGGGCGCCGGCTTCATCAGGCGGCCCTGGGGATCCCGGGGATCGAGGATGAAGGTGCCCTTGCCCTTCTCGACCTTGATGCGCATCTGCCGGCTCCAGCCGTCCCCGTCCAGGTCTTCGGCCGGGTCCTCGTCCAGGAGGCCGTCCAGGTCGTTGTCATAGGGGCGAATGGTGCTCCTCAGGGTCTGGGCGGTCAGCAAATAGAGCAAGCTCCCGTCCGGGTTGTTCTTGGGTCTGAAATAGAACGTGAAATTGTCCAGCAGGCGTGTGATCTCGGGATCCGATCCATAGTTGGCCAGCATGTGATGCAGCATCCAGAAGGCAGATTCCGCTGCCGTCACCTCGCCGCTGTGGCGATTCCCGTCGATGAACATGGCCGGCTTGTCCGTGTCTTTACCGGTCTTCTTGTTGGTGACCGTCAGCTGGTAGATGGGTATGCCCCCGAAGCTCTCGGCCGCCACATACAGGTCCACCAGGTCGGGGTATTCCTCGGCCCAATTCTTGAACCACCAGACCATTTCCTTGTAAGTGTGGTAATGCTTGAAATCCATGACCCCTTTCTCAAGGGGTTCTGTCTCTGCATAATTGCTGCGTGGGAAAAAACTGGGGCCGTGCCGGTATCCGGGTACGGTCCAGTATCTCGCCTCATTGTCTTTTTCGGCCTGATCCTGGCCGTTGAGCATGACCAGGCCGAACGCGAAACAGACCGCGGCTGGGATAAGCAGAAAACTCCTTTTTGTTCGGCTCATTCTTCTCTCCTTAGGCTAATTGGAATGAACTTATCACAACCCGCATAGGGGAATCAATGACCTTGACCTGGCGGCAGTTAATAAATTAGACTCAACCAGTCTCTTGGCTAAAAAACAGAGGAAAAATCTCATGAAAAAAAGAACTTACAGGTGTCTCGTTTCCCTGTCCCTATGGTTGGTTGTGGCGAATATCCTACCTGCCCAGCAGGACAAACCTGTCACCAGGGCTGAAGCCAGCGATTACAAGGCGACATCGCTGCACTCAGATGTGCTGGATTTTATTCAGACGCTGCAGAAGCACAGCCTCCGGCTCCGTGTCGAGAACTTGGGCGTAAGTGCCGAGGGTCGGAAGATACCCCTTCTGGTTATCGGGGATCCCGTCCCCTCCTCACCCCGTGACCTGGCATACGACGATCGGCTCGTGGTCTATATCCAGGCCGGCATCCATGCCGGGGAGGTGGAGGGCAAGGAGGCCGCCCTCATGTTGGCCCGCGACCTGGCGCTCGACGAGTCTGCGCCTTATCTGAGCGACATCGTCCTCCTGGTGGCCCCAATCTTTAACCCGGACGGCAGCGAGAGGATAAGCAAGGACAACCGTCGCAGCCAGATCGGACCGGAGCTGGGGGTCGGAGTGCGCCCCAACGGCCTGAACATGGACCTGAACCGCGACGGAATGAAGCTGGAGAGCCCGGAGGTCCTGGGACTCGTGCAGAACGTCATACTGCGCTGGGACCCGGCCGTGCTGCTGGACAGCCACACGCACAACGGCTCCTATCACGAGGAGTTCGTCACCTGGGTGTGGGCCTTGAATCCCAACGGAGACACGTCGCTCATTCGCTACATGAGCGACTTCGTCCGTCCCCAGATCAACCGGATCCTCCTGGATAAATACGACACACTGTGTATACCGCACGGGGATTTCATGAGCATCCGTGAGCCGGAAAAGGGCTGGCGCCCACTCGGGCCGCAGCCCCGCTACCTCAGCAACTATTTCGGGCTCCGGAACCGCCTGGGTATCCTCAACGAAAACTACCCCTATGCAGATTTCAAGACACGTGTCACAGGCGCCTATCACCTGTTCCATGCCCTTCTGGAGTTCTGTGGGAACAACAAAGACGACATCAGGGGGCTCCTGCGTAAAGCCGATGCGCAGACCATTCGCAGAGGGCTGGCCCCGACCGAAGAGGATAGGTTTGCGGACGAATACGATGTGCGCCCCATCAGGGACAAGATCACGGTCAACGGCTATGTCATGGAGCAGTACCAGACCGAGAGCGGCAGGATGCGCGCCCGCAGGACGGAGGAGACTCGTACCTACACCATGCCTTTCCTGGCGGAATTCTTTGCCAAGAGATCCGTAAGGCTGCCTTTCGGTTACCTCATCCCCGGGCCGGCTCCCAAGGCCCTGGAAAAGCTGCTCCAGCACGGCATCCTGGTGGAGCGCCTGGTGCAGCCTGCCCAGCTCAATGTGGAAGGCTTCAAGGTCCAGGAGCTCAAAGGACAGCAGCGCCCGTACCAGGGGCACCGCCTCAATTCCGTAACCGGAGAGTATTTCAAGGAGGAGAGGGAGTTCCCGGCAGGGACGCTATTTGTCCCCATGGCCCAGCCCCTGGCCAATGTCGCGGCTTATCTCCTGGAGCCTGAGAGTGACGACGGCCTCCTGGTCTGGAACTTCTTCGACCGTCAGCTGGCTCCCCAGTGGGGGAGGGGCCAGC
>JAUXEH010000411.1 GCA_030620655.1 Candidatus Aminicenantota bacterium
ATCCGAAAGTTATAAAGCGGGCTGATGTCAGCAAAAGGGGGGTTGATGATGGGAACCAAAAAGGTGGGGGCTCTACCCAGCCGGCCAAGCAAAGCCATAACTATAATAGCGCTCATAGCATCGGTATGTCAAGCATGTTTTTAAAAATATTATATTTTTTTTTGTTCTGGCCTCTCCAGTACACGGCCCGGCCTTGACTCCAGCCCGGATGCCGACTAATATGACCCTTGAGCGGACCCGAATGTTTAATCTGAAAAACCGAATTTTGAAACTCACCGACAACGACATCCCCTATCTGGAGAGCTCCGCCTCCGATACCCTAGAACGCCTCCAAATCGCGACCTGTGTCGTGCTCCTGGAAGTGGCCAGATCCGACGATGAGCTCAGCTCGCTGGAACAGGCCACGCTGTCCGCAGTCCTCCAGAAGGAGTTCCGGATACCCGAGGAGGCCGTCGAGTCCCTATTGGAAGTGGCCCATTCCAGGCGTGAGGAGAGCGTCGACCTCTATGAGTTCACCGGCCTCATCAACGAAAACTATTCCCTGGCCGAAAAGAACCGTATCGTCGAGCTCACCTGGAGGATCATCTACGCGGACAAGGAGCTCAACCGCTACGAGGATCACTTCGTCCATAAACTGGCCCGGCTTCTCCGCCTTCGTCACGAGGACCTGATCGATGCCAAGCTGAAAGTCCTGGAGGAGGTCCGCGGGCAGGCTTGAGAGGGAGGAACATGTGCCCCACCTGGTGCTGATCCTGGAAGATTCCCAGGCGAAAAGCTACGAGATCACGAAACCGGTCTTGACCATCGGGAGGAGCCCTGCCAGCGACGTGGTCGTCCCCGACCGCTTCGTCTCCCGCGAACATGCCCGCCTCACGGCCCTCGAAGACGGGGGGTATGAGATCCAGGATCTGGGAGGCCAGCAGCCCCTCAAGGTCAACGGCAGGATCATATCCCGGCAGCGCCTTGAGGACGGCGACCGCATCGTGCTGGGTCGTTCCATCATGGTTTTCAAGCTGGAGGATCCCGACACCTCCTCCTTCGCCCATTCCCTGGCCGATGCAGGCCTGGCGGGCGAAGAGGTGGAGGTCGCTGCCCTGGACGCCAAAAAGACGGCACTCTTCCGCCTGGAAGATCTGGAAGAAAAGGAGCTGTCCGTCCTGCAGAAAGACCACCAGCGGCTCATGCTGCTCTACGAATTCGGCCAGACCATGAGCTCCTGCCTGGAGAATCCGAGCCTGCTTCTGGAAGAGTTCATGAACGCCGCCTTCCAGATCCTCGAAGCCGAGAGAGGCTTTGTCGCCCTGGCCGACGAGAAATCCGGCGACCTCACCTATGAACTGGTCCGGGACAGCACCAGCACACACCCGCCTCAGGAGCTCGGGATCAGCAAGACCATCGTCCACAAGGTCTTCAAGGACGGGGTGTCGCTCCTGACATACAACGCGCTCGAGGACGTCGACCTCGAAGAGGCCCAGAGTGTCAAACAGTACAACATCCGCTCCGCAGTGTGCGCACCCCTCCTTTTCCGGGACCGGGTGCTGGGGGTGGTCTACCTGGACAACCGGGCCGCGGAAGGGATCTTCTGCAAGGACGACCTCAGGTTCCTGATGGCCATGTGTCATCAGGCCGGGATCGCCCTGGGCAACGCGTCCCTGCACCGCCAGGTGATCCAGGAGAACGTCCGCCTCAAAAAGGCCATAAAGCCCCAATTCCAGATCATCGGCGACTCCGAGGGCATGGAGGCGGTCTTTTCGACCATGCGCAAGGTGGCCCCCACGGAGGTCACGGTCCTGATCGGCGGAGAGACCGGGACCGGGAAGGAGCTGGTGGCCCGGGCCATCCACGCCCTCTCTCCCCGGGCGGATTCCCCCTTCCTGGCCGTCAACTGCGCAGCCATCCCCAAGGATCTGATCGAGAGCGAGCTTTTCGGCCACGAGAAGGGCGCCTTCACCGGGGCGGTCAAGACCCGGCAGGGGAAATTCGAGGCCGCCCACTCCGGCACGATCCTGCTGGACGAGATCGGGGACATGAGTTTCGACACGCAGGCCAAGGTGCTCCGGATCCTGGAAGAGAAGGAGTTCCAGAGAGTGGGGGGCACGGAAACCCTGTCCGTGGACGTCCGCGTCATCGCCGCCACCAACCTGGACCTGTGGGAGGCCGTCAATAACGGTAAGTTCCGGGAGGACCTCTATTACCGCCTCAATGTGGTGTCCATCCACATGCCCGCCCTGAGGGAGTGTGCGCAGGACATCATCCCCCTGGCCGAGTATTTCATCGCCGGACGGGTAAAAGCCATCTCCAAAAGGGCCGCCGAACTCCTCACGGGCCATGCCTGGCCCGGAAACGTGCGGGAGCTCAAGAACTGCATCGACCACGCCATCGTGATGGGCGACGGCGAGAGCATCCAGCCCGAAGACCTCCCGCTCTCCTTCCGCAAAGGCGGCAAGACCATTCCGTCCCCGCTGGGATCGCTCCAGCTGGTCGAGCAGGACCACATCATCCGCGTGCTGCGCCACACC
>JAUXEH010000331.1 GCA_030620655.1 Candidatus Aminicenantota bacterium
TCCGTCCACCAGCATCGTTTCCCGGCCTGGCAGTTCCACCAGGATGGCGTCGCCGTGCCCCACATCGATGAAACTGACGGAGAGGTCGGATCGGGCCGGGGAGATGGGATGGAAAATGAGAAGCGCCAGCGACAAGACGAACCCCGAGGCCGTGACCATGGCCTGACCCTTGAAGAACCGGGGGAGCCGCCAGGCCAGTAGAAACAGGACATAGGCCGCGCAAACCATCAAAGAAGGAGTGGGGATCCGGTAGGTCACCAGAGGCATCTGGCTTCCGAGGCGAGCCAGGGCCAGCAAGGCCTGGAGAAGAAAACGGAGGGGGACGGCTGCCGTTCCGGCCAGGCCGGGCAGCATCCCGGCGACAGAGAGGTAGGCATACCCCCCGACCATTATGCCGGCGACCAGCGGGAGGGCCGCGGCGTTGAGGAGCAGTGGGACCAGAGTCACGCGATTGAATGCCCTGACGCTGAAAGGCAGAACACCCATCTGTGCCGCCACGGTGACTGCCATGATCTCGTTGAGCCGAAGAGGAAGCCGGGGGAAGAAACGTTTCAGGCGGGATTGAAAAAGGAGGATCGAGAACGTGGCCGTGTAGGTCAGCTGGAAACCCAGGTCAAATAGGCTCACCGGCCGCGCCCACAGCAGGACCAGGGCGGAGATCGAAAGCGTGTTGTACAGATTCACGTCTCGCCACAGGGTCTTTCCCAGCAGGTAGAGCGAAGCCATCAAACAGGCGCGCACCACCGAGGGGCGCCCTTCCACCAGAAGAGAAAAGAAAAACAGGGCGAGAAGCATCAGGATGCAGCGGAGTGTTTCAGGGAGGGCCAGCCTCCGCAGAAGAGAGTACAGGAAAAGGGTCAGGATGGCGATATGGGCGCCGGAGATGGCCAGAAGATGAAACAGGCCCGATGCTTGGAAGTCTCGGGTGGTCACATCCTCAAGGCGCCCCCTCTCCCCGAGGAGCAGGGCCTCCAGAACAGCACCCTCCTGCGTTATGTTATCCGGAGCGGAACCCCGGAACTGATTTTCGATGGAGTCCTGGAACCTCCGCCTCAGGGAGGACACGGCACGTGTTAGGGAACAGGCATGGCCTCGGGAGAGCCGTTCCACCAGTGCGGGGGATTTGGTGTGAGCCAGGCGGTGGATATTCTGTACCTGATAAGGCAGTTCTCGAGAGACGCCCGAAGAATTGCGGTAACCCGGAAAAGCGAGGAGGCGGACGGCGATACGGACTCGGTCGCCGATCAGGAGTCCGGGCTGCAGAGAGAAATACGGGGATCTGGGAACCGAAACCCTGAGGTTTCCCTGCAGGGGCATGCGGATCTTCCGGAAATCAACCGCCCTAACGCGCAGGTATAGAAGGTCCCTGTCCGGCCGCCGGCCCGGCGACCGGTAGAGCGTTCCCTCCACATCCATGTATTCCCCGAAACGAAGGGTGTGCAGCCGGTTCCGATGATAAGCGCGATCGTGATGGCTGAACAGACCGGCACCCATAAAAAAAAGCGTGAGGAGAAGAGCGCCGAAGGCCTTTGTCAGGGAGCGGTCCCGGGTATAGTAGGCCCAGGCCAGGAACAGGCCGGCCGCCACACAGCAGGCCCAGGCCCCGGTTGGGAGAGCCATCGCGGCGGCGGCCAGTATTCCCCCCATGAAAGAGAGTGCCAGGTAGAGAGCCGGGTAGGCCATACAAAATTACCGGATGGATCAGTTTTCGATCCGGTGCTGGTAGGCGAGGCCGTCGAGCAGCAGATGCGCCGCCGCCTTGATGCCGACGGCGATGCTCTTTTCATCCGGGAGGAAGCGGGAGTTGTGCAGGGGCGGCATGGTCCGGGCCCCCGGAGGCCGGACACCCAGCAGAAAATAGAATCCCGGGATCCGCTGGCTGAATTCGGAAAAGTCTTCGGCCACCATCTGGGGGGGGTGTGGGGACACGTTGTTTTTCCCCAATGCCGCCTGCAGCGAGGGGAACAGGATGTCCGCCAGGTCCGGATGGTTGTACACGGAGGGAGTGCCGCGGGTGTACCGTAGGACGAAGTCTGCGCCTTGGGGTTGTGTGACTCCGCGTGCGATGTCCCGCAGCAGTCGTTCGATACGTGTGCGGTTGGCCTCGGAGAGGGTGCGGACCGTGCCGGACAGCCGGACCTCGTCCGCGATGATGTTGGAACGGACGCCGCCCTGGATCCTCCCGATGGAGACCACGGCCGGATCCTCCGGGTGATTTGTCCGGCTGAGCGTGGTGTGGATGGCGAGCACCAGCTGCGAAGCGAGGACGATGGCATCGATGCCCTCATAGGGCCGGGCTCCATGAGCTCCCCGTCCCTTCACGGTGATCTCGAATCCATCGGCGGCGGCCAGGGCGAACCCGACTGTAAACAGCGCCTGGCCTACCGGTATGTCCGGCCAGACGTGCAGGGCGATGATGGCCCTCACGGGCGGATCGTCCAGGGCCCCCTCCTGAATCATCAGGGAGGCGCCCCCCTCCTCTCCGGGGGGCGGGCCTTCCTCTGCGGGCTGGAAGATAAATTTGATGTTGCCCTTGATCCTGTCCCTGAGCCGGCTGAGGACAAGGGCCGTGCCCAAAGCGACGGCCGTATGGATGTCGTGCCCGCAGGCGTGCATGACCCCCGGATTGAGGGACTGGAAGGGCACATCGGTGTCTTCCTGGATGGGGAGGGCATCCATATCGGCCCGCAGGGCGATGGTCATGCCTGGCTGATCGCCCCTCAAGAGGCCGATCACTCCGGTTTTCGCGATCCCGGTCTTGACCTCCAGGCCCATGGACAGAAGCTGGGAGGCTACCAGTTTGGAGGTCTCGAACTCCCGCTGGCTCAACTCAGGGTTCATGTGAAGGAAGCGGCGGAGTTTGATGATCTCCTGGATGTGGCGTGTGATTTCCTCGTCGATAAGGTAAGCGGTGGTCTTGTCCAACTCCCCCAATGCGCCGGATGCGAAAAGCAGCAGCATGGGGATGAAGAACTTGAGGCTTCTTGAGAAGTGGACCACCATGACCTAATCCTACACCATTCCTAACATTCTTTAAAGACGCTTCCCGGAAGGCCGGTTTCTCACGAAAAGGAATACAGAGTGAGTTACCGTTTATCGGCAGTGTTGTTTGTAATTGTCTGTGTGGTTATCGCTACTGATGTTTTTTGCGAAGAGATTTCACGCTCATTCGAATTGCGTTATTACAGTCCCGACAGCAAAGCGAACGGAGAAACCGATTTCAAGGGTGAAACCTCGGTCTTCGACACCGATGAGAGAATCGATTTTCTGCGAGCCTACGCAGACTTCGCGAAAAAGTTTTTCCGTGATCCGGGACTCGATAAGCTGATCGTCAGCGACAGAGAAGTAGCTGATGTATTGTCCCGTTTCAAGGAGCAGCCTCAGACGGAGGTGAGAAAGAGAACCCGGCTGGAAAATTGGAAATGGGTTGCCTTGAGAAAGGGGCAGCGCAAAGAAAGCATTGATGCCGTTTCTTCGTGGAATGACATGAAAGGCGTGAGTGTTCA
>JAUXEH010000403.1 GCA_030620655.1 Candidatus Aminicenantota bacterium
CGGTCTGCGGCGGATAACGGGCCCAATAGTTGGGGCTTCACTCATACCACGAGATTGCTTCGCTTCGCTCGCAATGACCGGTTAAGCTCTGTTGCGCAGGTGGTTCAGGGCGAAGGCGATCTGGCCCACGGAGATGGATTCGTCGTTGGGGGAGTAGAGGACCGGCCGCAGCACCCTGAATCCCAGCTCTTCGAGCCGCGCCTCCGCCTTTTCCAGGAGCGTCCGGTTGAGGAACACCCCCCCCGAGAGCACCACGGTGTCGAGCGCCAGCTCTTCCCGTGCTCGGAGTGCCGCCGCAGCGATGACCTCAGCCAGCGTGTTGTGGAAGCGGGCGGAGATCAGGCCAGCCGGGACGTTCCCGCAGACATCGGCCACGATGCCGCGGATGGCCTCGGCGAAGGATACCACATAGGGCGGCTGAAGGGGGTGCTCCCTCTGCTTTTCCTCCCGGGCCAGGGTAAACGGATAAGACTCGCCGCACCCGGGATCGGCCGCCGCCTCCAGCCGCATGGGCGCTTCGGCCTCGTACTCGACCTGCAGCGGCGCCAGCCCGGCCAGGAAGGACACGGCGTCGAAGAGCCTCCCGCAGCTCGAAACCGGGGGGGTGTTGAGCTGCTGCCGGATCATCTCCCGGACGCCCTTGATCTTGTCGGGCTCCACACGTTCCAGGGCCTCGACGCGCGGGAGTTCCTCTCCATAGACATCCGTCAGATAAGACAAGGCCATGCGCCAGGGCTGCCGGGCCGCCAGGTCCCCGCCGGGAAGGCCCACGTACCGGAAGTGACCGAAACGCTCGAACCCGGAGTGATCGGCCGCCAGGAACTCGGCCCCCCACGCCGTCCCGTCCCGGCCGTAGCCGAAGCCGTCCCACGCGACACCCAGGACACTTGTGCCGGGAGGCACGCCGTGTTCGAGCAGCACGGCCAGCACGTGCGCGAAATGATGCTGCACCTGCAGGTGAGGCAGGCCCAGGCGCTGGGCGTACCGGGTGGTGTGGAAGTCCGGATGCAGGTCGGTCACCACCGCCTCGGGCTTTATCTCGAACAGCGATGAAAGGTGCCGGATGGTCTCCTCGAAGTAGGCGTAGTTCTGGTACTCGTCCAGGTCTCCCAAAAACTGGCTCGTCACCACATACCCGTTCTTGTAGACCGAGACCGTGTCCTTGAGCTCCCCACCCAGCGCCAGCACGTGGCCCTCGATTTCGAGCCCTGCGGGAACGGCCTGCGGATAGGGGACATACCCCCGGGCCCGGCGCACAAAGAGCGGCCGGCTGCGGCTCAGCTTCATCACCGAGTCGTCGGCCCGCATGGCGATGGGGCGGTCGTGGGTGAGGATCGCGTCGCACAGGGTGTAGATGCCCTCCTCTTCCTCCTTCATGATGGGCGAGTCCTTCCGGTTGGAGCTCGTGGCCACGATGAGCTCCAGGTCCTGCAGGAGCAGGTAGTGCAGGGGCGTGTAGGGCAGCATGAAGCCTAGTTCATTTAGGTTGGGGGCGATGCCCGGGAGTTCGCCCTTCTGCCGCAGGAGCACGATGGGTCTGCGGACCGAGGTGAGCTGCTCCCGTTCGTCCGGGCTGACATGGGCGTGCCGCTCCACGGCCGCGATGTCCCGCGCCATGAGGGCCAGGGGTTTTGTGTGGCGGGCCTTGATGGCGCGCAGGCGTTCCACCGCCGGGGCGTTCAGCGGATCGCACACGAGGTGGAAGCCGCCCAGGCCTTTGACCGCCAGGATCTTCCCCGACTCGATCAGAGCGGCGGCTTCCTGCACTCCGCCCGGGATGACTGCCCGCGTGGCGGCATCTACGAGTGTGACCCGGGGCCCGCACTTGGGACACGCGACCGGCTGGGCATGGTACCGCCGGTCCATGGGATCTTCATACTCGCGTCGGCAGTCCTCGCACATCGTGAATCCGCGCATGGTGGTCTTGTCCCGATCGTAGGGGAGGGCATCCACGATGGTATAGCGCGGGCCGCAGTCCGTGCAGTTTATAAAGGGGTATCGGTACCGGCGGTCGTCGGGATCGAACATCTCGCGCCGGCAGTTATCGCAGATGGAGATGTCGGGAGAGATGAATACGAAGCTTCCTCCCTCCTCGCTGGTCTTCTGGATGGTGAATTCGGCGCAGTCATGGAGTTCGCCCTCCCGGACATCGGTCTTTTCGATCCGGGAGAGGGGCGGCTTGTCATGCTGCAGGGCATGCAGGAAATCCTCGAAATCCGTGGGCCGAGGCGACTCCAGGTGGATCTCCACCCCTGAGCCGATGTTCTTGACCCATCCGGTGTAGCCCAGCGTGCGTGCGGTGCGGTAGATGAAGGGCCGGAATCCCACGCCCTGCACCACACCGAACACCACGATGTCTAAAGAATTTGGAGACAGGTTCATTTAAACTAACAAAGGAAAGGAAAACAAAGGGGACAGGTACATTCAGCGCGCTGAATGTACCTGTCCCCTTTGTTAGTTTCCTTTGTTTTCCTTTCTTCCTTTTATTATTCCAGATTCTTGATCTGACCTTCCAGTTCCTGGGTTTTGATCTTGGTGCGGTCGATCTTGGTGTACAGGAGCTCCAGTTCCTCGTGATTGACACGCTCTGTGTCCACATGCTCGCCCAGGCTGCGGCAC
>JAUXEH010000081.1 GCA_030620655.1 Candidatus Aminicenantota bacterium
GGCCTGGTGGGCCGGCCTGTAGTAGTGTGCGCTGAACGTTCGTGCGTCTATTCCGTGGTACATGCCTGTGCCCGCCGCCCGCTCTGCCGTCTGGAAGGCGGATTCGATACCGTTCTTGTAGTAACGGGTGCAGCTGGCATCCCCGATCATGACCATCCTGTGTGTGTATGGCTTTCGTGCGGCCGAAGTGACGATGCGCGGGAAGCACGAGCACTGTGGCGTCTGATCCGGGGTGATATTCTGCGTGCACATGAATTGCATAAACTCCGGGAGTCCCTCGGGCGTGATGTCCTTCCTGCCTACGAAGGTCAGGCTGAGAAATTCTCCCTTGGGGATCAAGGTGACATAGCGGATGAGCTTTGAGCGGGGCATGTAAACATGGATGAGATTCCCGAACTCCCGCAAAATTCTCTCCCGGTCGAGCATGACTTCCGCCTGGTAGATCCGGAGGGTAGCCGGGGGCACATACCCGAAGCCCAGGCCCTGAATCTTGGCGGTCAGCTGCGAATTGACCCCGAACGCCCCGACGACCAGGTCGAAATCCTGTGTATGTTTTTGATCCTCCGGTCCGTAAGAAATGCGGACCGGGCCGCGCGGATCCTCTGAAAGCTCAAAATCGCGGACGGGTTGGAGGACAACGGAGGCGCCGTAGTCCTGCGCCAGGGTCAGCAGGAAATCGTCGAAGCTCACGGTCCCGGAAAACGTGGAATAGCGCGGCCCGTTGCCTCGGAACACGGTGGCGATGCTGTCCGTCTTTTCGCCTTCACCGGTCAGGAAGAGCCGGCGGTGGTCAAGATGCATGCAGTAGCCGTCCACCCGGTGGACGATTCTCTCTTCGGGCAGGTGGATGCCTTCGCTGTGCAGCCGCTGGTCCAGAGTCTCGGAGACCACTCCGGCACAGAGGTTGCACCCTTTGGGTCCCTTGAGCAGGAAATCCTTGGCGTCAAAGATGGTCACATCCGGATGGATCCCTCTGTGCTGGGCGAATTTCTGGAGGAAAAAGGCGAAGAAGGAGCCGGCCGGGCCTCCGCCGATGACGGCCACCCGGGATCCGTCTTTCAGGTCCAGATTGTTCATCTGGTGGATTATTATACTATAATTGCGATAAATACGATAGGTACTCTATAATTATCCCGGCTGGGAGTCAGGTTTTTATAGATTGACAAAGGGCGGTAAGGACCATATATTTAGAGCACCCATCGGTACAGTCGGGTATCGAGGATTCTTATTGAGGAGGGAAGACATCCATGGAAAAGATTGACGATCTAAAGTTATTCGGCATATTTTCAGAGCTGAACGACAACGAACTGGAAAACATCGCAGAGATCGCGAAACACGAGACCTATGAGAAGGGACGGCGCATCTTCCAGGAAAAATCCATTGCCAGAAACCTCTATTTGGTTAAGGACGGTAGTATCGAGATCCGGATGCGCGGCGCCGGCGGGAAGGAGATGGTCGTGGATTCTGTCGGCCCCGGAGAGGTGTTCGGGTGGTCCGCGGTAACGGAGCCTCATGCCTTCACCGCCGCGTCTTATGCGATGGAGGCTTCGGAGGTCCTCGTCGTGAGCGGCAGCGTACTCCGAGATCTGTTCAAGAAGAACAACCACATCGGGTATAAGGTGATGATGAAGGTCGCCTCGGTCATCGCCCACAGGCTGCGGAGCCTGAACGAAAAGTGCGTGAATTCGGCCTGAACGGCCGGTCCCTGTTCGCGCGGCGGCTCGATCACCTGTCCTCCAGCGCATGGGCGGCCCAGAGCATGCCGCGCTGCACGATCTCACGGGCCTGGGGCACGTCGAAGTCCTTGGCCACATGGCCCAGGGAGGTGTAGAAAACCCGGCCCTTGCCGTACATCTTCTTCCACACCACGGGCATGACCACGCCGTCGATCCAGGGGGCATGCCGGCCGGAAAAGGTCATGGTGGCCAGCACCTCGTTCAGGGGATCCACGTGCAGGTAGTACTGCTCGGAATGCATCTTGAAATCGGTGAGGCCCCGGGTGATGGGATCTTCGTGGTCCGTAATGTTGACCTCGTAATCGATGATCCCGCCGGGATGGGCCACCCACTGCCCGCCCACCATGAACTGATACTCGGTGTTGTTGCGGAAGGAATCGGCCAGCCCGCCGTGCCATCCGGCCAATCCCACACCGCTCTTGACCGCCTCCAGGAGGCCTTGTTCCTGTTCGCGGGTGATCTGGGCCATGGTGAAGACCTGGACGATGAGATCCAGCTGTTTGAGTTTTTCCGTGTCCAGGTAGGAATCCAGGCTGTTCGAGATGTCCACCTCGAAGCCCTGCCGTTCCAGCCAGGGTGCAAAGATATCCACGCACTGCTTGGGTTCATGTCCTTCCCATCCACCCCAGACGACCAGGGCCTTTCTGGCATTCGGGGCCGGAGACTCCGTATGAAGCGGGAGGGCGGCCAGAGTCCAGGCCAGCAAAGCCGCGGACATGAGGGTTAAAAGCTTCAAGATTCGAGGATTAAGGCTGAGTGACATCGCGTTCTCCTTTTATTTCATGGCGCTGGAGAAGGCGGCCGCCATGCGCTCCAGGGCTTCCTCGAGCAGGGTGCGCGGGCAGGCGATGTTCAGGCGCAGGAAGCCCTCACCGCCGGGTCCGAATTTAGACCCCTCGTCCAGCCACACCCCGTGCCGCAGCAGGATGTCCTTGAGCTTCTTGTCGTCCGGATGCAGGGCCCGGCAGTCCAGCCAGGCCAGGTAGGTCCCTTCCAGGGGATAGATCCGGAGGTCCGGGAACCGCTCTTCTGCAAATTCCCGCAGCAGGGAAAAGTTACCCCACAGGTAATCCAAGAGCCGCGCCAGCCACGCCTCGCCCTCGGTCGCGTAGGCCGCCTCCAGGGCCACCACCCCGAAGGCATTGGCCAGCTCGATGCCCGCGCTGTGCACGGTCTGCTGGAAGCGCTTCCTCAGCTCTTTATCAGGGATGATGGTGTTAGCCATCTGCAGCCCCGCGATGTTAAAGGTCTTGTTGGGCGAGGTGCAGGTGACGATACGGTCCGCCATTTCCGGGAGCAGGGCCGCCAGGGGCTTGTGCGTGTGGTCGGGACTCACCAGGTCGGCGTGGATCTCGTCCGAGACAATGATGAGATCGTGCTTTGCGCAGAGCTCCGCCAGTCCCTTCAGTTCTTCCTCGGTCCAGACACGCCCCGTGGGGTTGTGCGGGCTGCAGAGGATCAGCAGCCGGGTGCGGCCGTCGATAACAGAGCGGAGGTGATCCAGGTCCATGCCGCAGCGTCCGTCTTCGATCCTTAGAGGGCTGTGGAGCAGTTCCCGCCCGTTGTTCTCCACGGCCAGGAAGAACGGATAATAGACGGGGGGCTGTACGATGACCCGGTCTCCGGCCTCGGTGAAGGCCTGCACCGCGAAGTTCAGGGCCGGGACCACCCCGGGAGTGAACACGATCCATTTCTTTCGGACTTCCCAGCCGAACCTCCGCTGCATCCAGGAGATGACAGCCTGATAATAGGATTCCGGGAGCAGGGTGTAGCCGTAGACCCCGTGTGCGGCCCTCTCCTGGACGGCCCGGCGCACACCCTCGGGGGCTTCGAAATCCATATCCGCCACCCAGAGGGGGATGATGTCTCGTGCTTTGCAGTGTCTCCGGAATTCCCATTTGAAGGCGTACGTGCCGCCGCGGTCGATGACGGCGTCGAACTCACTGGGCATGGCGGTATTATAGCGTTAAAGGGTGAGTGTGGCCAGATGGAATTGACATCGGGGTTGGCATGCGGTAAGAATACCGATGTCAATGTCAAAAAACAGCAAGAACCTCAAACCCAAATTGCCCCATGTCGGGACCACCATCTTCGCCGTCATGAGCAAACTCGCGCATGAGCACGGGGCGCTCAACCTCTCTCAGGGTTTCCCGGATTTCCCGGTCTCCCCGGAGCTGATCGACCGTGTCACCCATTATATGAAAAAGGGATACAACCAGTACGCGCCCATGACGGGGGTGCAGCCTCTGCGCGAGCAGATCTGCCGCAAGGCCGAAACACTCTACGGCGCACGCTACCATCCCGAGAAAGAGATCAACGTCACATCGGGCGCCACCCAGGCCCTCTACACCGCCATCGCCGCCGTGGTGCACACGGGTGACGAGGTCATACTCTTCAGCCCGGCCTATGACAGCTATGCCCCGGCGGTCGAGGTCCACGGAGGGGTCCCCGTGTTCTCCAACCTGCGGCCCCCCGGCTACACGATAGACTGGGACGAGGTGCGCAGCCTGGTCAACAGGAAGACCCGGATGATCGTGGTCAACACCCCGCACAACCCCACGGGCAGCATCCTTACGGACCGGGACATGAGGATGCTGGATGAGCTCACACGCGGCACCGACATCCTGGTCATCAGCGACGAGGTGTACGAGCACATCATCTTCGACGGCACGCCGCACAGCAGCGCCATGCTCTATCCGGGGCTCAGGGAGCGCAGCTTCGTGGTGTTCTCGTTCGGCAAGACCTTCCACAGCACCGGCTGGAAGATGGGGTACTGCCTGGCCCCCGATGAGCTCATGCGGGAATTCCGCAGTGTGCACCAGTTCCTGGTCTACTGCTGCAACACGCCCATCCAGCACGCCATCGCCGATTTCCTCAAGGATGACGCGAACTACACCGGTATAAGCCCTATGTATCAGGCCAAGCGGGACCTCTTCCTCGAGCGCCTCAAAGCCTCGCGCTTCAAGTTCACGCCCACCTGCGGGTCCTACTTCCAGCTGCTGGACTACAGCGGCATCACGGATGAGGGCGACATGGACTTTGCCGTGCGGCTGACGGAGGAGCACAAGGTCGCCTCCATCCCGGTTTCGGTGTTCTACCCGGACGCCGTTGACAACAGGGTCCTGCGGTTCTGCTTCGCCAAGCGGGAGGAAACCCTGGAAAAGGCGGCTGAGATCCTATGCAGGATATAAACATCACCCTGGTCCAGACCGCCCTCCACTGGGAGGACAAGCCCCGGAACCTCGACATGTTCAGCCGACTGCTGAGCCGGATCGAGGGACCCACGGACCTCGTCGTACTGCCCGAGATGTTCAACACGGGATTCTCCATGCACGCGGCGGCGCTGGCCGAGACATCGGACGGGCCGGCCGTGCAATGGCTGGCGGAGAAAGCCTCGGACCTGGGATGCGTGATCACCGGGTCCCTCATCTTTGCCGAAGGGGGAAGGTTTTACAACCGGTTGATCTGGATGCGTCCGGACGGGACCTTTGTCCACTACAACAAGCGCCATCTCTTCCGCATGGCCGGGGAACACGAGTCTTTCGCCGCCGGGTCCCGGAGGCTGGTGACAGACCTCAAGGGCTGGCGGTTCTGCCCGCTCATCTGCTACGACCTGCGCTTCCCGGTCTGGAGCCGGAACCGCGGCGACTATGACGCGCTGATGTTCATCGCCAACTGGCCCGAGCCCCGCAGCCGGGCCTGGAAGATCCTGCTCCCGGCCCGCGCCATCGAAAACCAGGCCTGTGTCATCGCCGTCAACCGCATCGGCATGGACGGCAACGACAAAGCCTATTCCGGGGACTCCGGGGCGTACGATCCCCGGGGTACGCTCCTGAGCCGGACCCGATCGCACGAGGAGAGCATCGAGACCGTGACCCTGTCCGGCCGGGAGCTCGTGGATTTCCGCGAGAAGTTCCAGGTGGCCCTGGATGCCGATGCCTTCGAAATCCACTAGAGCACTAAGCATTTGACAATCGGCCCTGCCGGACTCAGAATAAGAAGGAGGGATCACTACACCTTTCGAAGGAGGACAGGATGAAGACTTTCATCCTTATGACAAAGCTGACTCCCGAGGTCGCTAGGCAGATCAAGGACCGGGCCCGGCTCGGGCGTGCCTGGCTGGAAGAGGTCAAGCAGAAATGCCCGGAGGTCAAGTTCGTCGCCCACTATGCCCTGCTGGGGGACTTTGATTTCATGGACATCTACGAGGCCCCGGACGAGGAAACGGCGGCCAAGGTCTCGCTCATCAGCCTCTCCAACGGGGCCTTCGCCGCGGAAAGCTGGACCGCCATCCCCTACAAACGGTTTCTGAAGCTGACCGAAGAGATATCCTGACGCCCCCGCCGATCAGCCCTGTTTTTTCTTCCGGGACTCTGCCCGATCTATTTCAACTCTACGGTCTTCGAGATCTTGCCGGCCCAGCGGGACTCATAGTTCAGGGTCACGCTGCCCTTCCCCGAGATGAGGAACTGGTGTTCAACCTTCCCAAAACCGGGAACCACCAGGAACTGAACCTCGGGCCGGTGCTCCTGGTAGGCCACCTGATCCCGGTACTTATCGATGAGCGTACCGCCGGCCAAGACACGGGCGTCTTTGCCTGACACCCTCAGCATATCCTTGGGGTAAAGCTTCTTACTCTGCGCGTAGGTGCTCATGGTGGGTATGGCCTTCGAGTTGACCAGGCGGGTCCTCACCCGGTAGAGGTCCTTTTCCAGCCTCTTGACCTCGAAGGCCTCCAGCGTGACCTGGGGGGTGTGCTTGGCGGCGAATAGGATGGCCATGGCATTGCGGTGCACCAGGTCCTTGATCATGAAGGGGGCTGACATGCGGGAGCTGAACTTGATCCAACCCCCGATCTCCACCTCTCCGTAGGTGGGATGCTGGTAAGGTTTCCAGGGTTTGTACAATTCCCCCATGGCCAGGTTGTCGTTGAACTTGAGCCGCTCCCGGGCCGTGGTGTTGCTCTCGTTCATCAGCGCGCTGAGGCCCTCCTGGCCCGGCCCGGCCCGTTTCTCCTCCTCCCGGGTCTTGAAGGTCTCGGTCTGGGACTGGAACAGCTCGATGACATATCCATAGACGCCGAAGCTGCCGACCATCCACTCCACGAAATCCCCGTAGGTGCCGTAGAGGTCCTTCCAACCGATCATGTAATTGTATCCAGGGAGCATACGCTCGGCCTGCTTCCCCAGGTAGTCGTAAACGGCGATGTCTTGGGGAGGGTATTCCCCCAGGTGTTTCTGGCTGGGACCGCGCAGGTACATGCCCCCGGTGTTGTGCATGGCATAGGCCACACAGATGTTGGGGCGCTGCATGATATATTCAGAGATGGCCTTGAGGCCGACACCGGAAAAGGGGTAGTCTCCCGCACCCATCTGCACATAATTGGGCATCCAGTCAAAACCCCAGTTGCGGTTGCCGTCCACATAGCCTTCGGAATCCTCGTTGACGCGGCCGTCCCCGTCGTTGTCCAGGCCTTCCGGGCCCAGCATGGTCCATTCACCTAGTTCTCCGGGTTTGACCGGAATCATCAGGCGGGGATCCTCGGGATCCGTCTTGAACCGGCCGAAGGGATCCTTCTTGCGCATGGTGGTGATGTTGCCGTCGCCGTCCAGGTCATCGGGGAAGTCCTCGTCCACCAGGCCGTCGTTGTCATCATCATGGGGGCGGCGCAGTCCCCGGTTGGAGCTCGGATCGTTGGCATCGTTGAAGAAGTGCCAGCGGCCGTCCACATTGACGATGGGGATCACATAGAAGCAGTTGCGGTCAACCATCTTGGTGACCTCGTCGTTACTGCCGTATTTGGTCAGCAGGTAATTGAGCATGTACAGGGCGACCTCGCCGGCCTGTATCTCATTGCCGTGGATGTTGCCGTCCACATAGATACCGGGCTTGGACAGCTCGCCGCCGGTTTTAGGATTGTTTACGGTCAGGCAGTAGATGGCCCGTCCTTCATCGCTCTTGCCGACCAGGTCCAACCGGGTAAGGTCCGGGAAGGCCTGGTGCAGTGCCTTGAGGGCTTCCACCACCTCGCCGTATGTGTAGTAGTCGTCAAAGGTCAGGGGGACCGTGATGGCCGTCTTGGCGGCCTGGGACTGGATCCCCGCAGTCAAGAGAACGAGCATCAGGATCGATAAGCTGATTTTTTTTGTCATCGGGAGCCTCCCAGAGATACGGTCTTGCTGTCATCCCAGGCGATCCGGGTAAAGGCCTTGACCGTGATGGACTTGGCACCGCCGGACCGGATGATCCAGCTGACTTTTCCGCTCTTGTAGCCGTCGATGGCCTTGATCAGCATCCGGGGTTTACCCTGGACGATGCTGACGCCCTGGCCTTCCAGGGTCACGATGACCGGAACGATCCGGCTGTTGCGCTGCCCCATGGCCGTGGGATAGGGCAGGTACCCGGTGTTTTCCACCCAGACGTCGATGCGGTACACGCCGCTGCCCAAAGATTCGACCTCGGTCTTGGCGATCTGGACACGCGCCATCTTACCCGCGATCTCGAAGACCCAGGGGACCTGCCCCTTGAGCAGGGTCTCGAGCATCCCGGGGGGCGGCGTGCTGTCGGTGAAGGGGACGGCGCCGCCGATCTCGACCTCTCCCAGTGTGGGGTGCTGGAAGGATTTCCAGGGTATGAAGCCCTTGCCCTCCAGCTCCGCGTCGCTGAACGTCAGCAGCGCTTTTTCTTTGGGATCGATCCCTTCCTTGCTGGGGGGCTTGGGCATCTGGCGCAGCATGGCCGCCATGCGTTTGGTATCCATCATCCCGCCCTTGAGGGCCTCGATGACCTGTGCGGCCTTGAAACCCCCCGGAGCGCCCGACGACTTCAGGAAGGCGTCGATTTTCTCTTCGCCCAACGCGATGAACTCCTCGTTCGTCATCTCCTCCAGCTTGTCCGGTGTGATGTCCTGCTCGTCTTTCTTTTCTTCCTTGACCTCGGGCAGGGTCCAGAAGTCCAGGCTGAAGGAGGGGATCCCCAGGTGGTAGTAGGCCCAGAGCTCGAAGGAGCCGTCCTTGGCCGGGGCCGTGTCCTGGCGCTTGGCGTCCAGCTTGTTCTCCTTCAGGAACTCCTTGTACTTCTCGGAGAGCTCGGTGTAGAACTTGAGGTCCTCGGGCATTGGATTTACGGTCGCCCCCAGCCCCAGGAAGCTGGCGAGCATGGCCTCGGTGACTTCCATGCCAGGGGGCACCAGGGGCTGCACCAGCTCCATGATCTCCTGCATGGTGAAGGTCTGGGAGGTATCGATCCCGAGCATCTCGCCAATGCTTTCGGGGACTTTGATCTTGGTCATGTCCGCCGATCCCTGTCGGCCGCCGCGCGGCGGGGTCAGGCAGAAATTGGAGGCCCCGAAGCAGAAGCTCAGGCCGATCTCGCGGTGCTCGGTAATGAATTTGATGAGATGAAAGCTCTCTTCCTCGCTCCCGGACCAGGGCCCTCCGGTCGTGGTGTGAAACTTGAAGAGATGCGGGAAGTTGGCCCCGATATTGACACCGCCGGGGCCGTCTTCGTTATACTTTCCGTCGCCGTCGTTGTCGATGCCCTCGGTGTAGAGCTTGTAGACACCCTTTTCGCCCTTGCTGTTGTCCGCTTTCTTCATAAGCCGCGGCTCAGCCTCGATGGCCATCCACACGCCTTCGGGGTGCTTGACCCGCATCATGCTGATGAGGCCGTTGCCGTCCAGGTCGTCCACCCCGTCCTCGTCCATTTGGTCGTCCATGTCGTCGTTGTAAGGGCGGGTGTTGCGTGCATCGAGTGTCAGGGGCGGGGCAAAGTAACCGGCTGCCGCGTCCGGGTTGCCGCTGGGCAGGACATACCAAGTTTTGTCCTGATACATCTCGGGCTTGGCCAGAATCTCCTGGATCAGGTAGAGGGCGGCCTCGGTGGCGATGGGAACCGTCCCATCCATGTTGGCCGTCACCATCACTGCCGGCCGGGTCTTTTCCGCCCTGCCCGTCTCAGGCCCGATCTCGATCAGGGTCACGGCCCTTTTCCCCGGGCTTTCGGCCAGCCGATGCAGCCTCGTGACCTGAGGGTGTGCCCGGGCAAAATCCTCCAGGGCCTTGTCCACTTCCGCGGGCGAGTGGTAGCGGTCGAAGTCGACCGCAGCCGGGGCGGCCAGGACAGCCGCACACAACAGCCACACGCCTGATACAACCATGAATCGTGTTCGTTTCATGTTCTCCTCTTATCGATAGGTCTATTTACCTGAACTATTCATAAAAAATGTCGATACTTCACGTAATCCATGTCGTGAATAATCCATGTCTATATTAATACGATATTTTCGTCCCTTGAGTTCCGCAAAACCGAGATATTTCTGAGTGCGCAGTTCTGTGAACAATCCAGGCTGAAAGAAGCCATTATATGCAAAACTCGCTGAAATAGCGAACGAAGGCGAATCCAAGACCAGAAGCCCTGCTGGCCCTCCATCTATGTTGCCTGCTGGACTGGTATCTCGATCCAAACCGAGGACCCGCCCAACCACCCCATGGGTTTGGATCGAGATACCAGTCCAGCCTCCCATGGGGGGATGGGTGGAATGGCCCTGTAGATCCTGCCGGTTCTTAGCCTGGCGGCTGGGCATATCTGTCCCAATCCATGTTGACCCTGCATACTCTTAGCCTGGTGGCTGGGCATCTATGTCCCAATCCATGGGGTGGTTGGGTGGAATGGCCCTGCAGATCCCTCTGGTTCTTGACCTGACGGATGGGCATCTCCGTCCCAGCCCATGGGGGGCTGGGTGGGTCTTCGGCTGGGACGGAGATGCCCAACCATGTTGACTTTTCCCGCTGGGGAAAATACCATTGAACCAGCATGGAAATCCTGTACGATAGAGGGGGCGGTCATGAATAAGTTCGTCAAGATCCTGCTCATATTCCTGGTGGTCGACATCCTGGTGATCGGCGCGTATTTCGGGTTCAAGGCGCTTTCCGGAGGGGGGAAGAGCTCACGACAAACGGATTACGAATGGACACGGATCGACGAGTA